>NZ_QROQ01000001.1:0-113402 GCF_003475115.1 Collinsella sp. AF37-9
GTTCCGCTATGCGGTTGTCAATTTGCGAAAGAAATTATGCGTCACCAAAGGGCTTTGGTGCACATCGTACCAAAGCCAATAATTCCAGTGTTTTTAAGTAAATCCCTGCTGCGACTGTCGGTCTTAGCGGGCAATCCAACCACTCCTCTCAAGTGAGTTGTTGGATATGAGCTCCCTAGCGTAAGCGCCGATAGTTTCACCCTCAAAATCTAAAGAAGCACGATCGAAAAGTTTTTCCAGCTGAACATAGAGATTCTCTACTGCTGCTTCATCCCTGAATGTTGGGCTTCCACCTGGCATAAATTCAGATGAATGAAGCATAAACATGATGTATTCAGAGGAGCTATTCGCTACTCGCCGTTCAAGCCATAGCATTTCATTGAGGTTTTTCCCATTCGGTCTAAGCTGAAGCGACTGCCCTCGCGCGACATTGTAAAGCGACTTGGCTAGTGGCTTAGCCTTGCAGGTGGCTGGTTTAATAAATGAATGCGTATCCCTAACGGTCAAAGGAACCTCAACAATATCTGCTTTGTCACATCTGACCAAATATGGTTCCTCGCTGGCGTTGGAATAATCTGCACCGGAGACCCCTTTCGTCAGGCCTGGGGATGTTATCCAATTAATGTGTGGAGTCACGGAGCAATCGCAGATATACCCTTTACGAGCAAGAAGCTCAAAATACCTTTGATCCATTGCCCATCGTCCGGCACGATGCGAAATAGGGCGAATGCCGATGCGGTCCATGATTGCATCGGTCATTGCGTCAATTTTGGCTTCCATGATGTCGTCAGTAAATTCAATAAGATAAGGTAGGCCACAGTCATCGTTCTTCTCTCCGGTAAGCTCGAAACTGGGCGGAGTATTCCAAGCATGCAAGTGCATGCCAACTTCACATCGCCCTTCGGCCGCCCATGACCCAACCATTTCACAGAAACCAGGGTCACTTACCATCTCCCAGTTAGAAAGATATGTCGGCTTGTAACCGTATCGATCGCAAAGAGCCTGGAATCTTGTTAAATACTTTGCATTGCGCGTCCCGATAGGATCATTTTTATTCCATTCCCAGAGGTTGTCTCCCTCTGTGTCTATGCTGATAAGAAATTTCTTCAAGTTATCTCCAGTACTTCTAGCGAAAAACAAACTGATTAAAACCCTGGCATTAAAACGGAGCGGAGTGTCCAAGTTCCCGATACAGCTTTTCATATTTTCTTGCCATATGAGCCGCCGAATATCCGTCGATGTTCGCGAGAGAGCTTGCTCCCATTTTGCAACGTAACTTGCAATCTACGAGCTCGCACATCGCCCTGAAGAGCTGGTCCTCAGATCCAGCATCGATAAGAATGCCGTTAGAATTAGAAACTACATTACGTATGCCTCCAACATCCGTAGAAATTACGGGGAGGCCACATGCCATCGCCTCGAGAATAGACATCGGCATACCCTCACGATTGGAGCTTTGGACATAGACATTGGCTCCACGCAGAACGTTTGGAATATTCGTAAGAGCGCCTGGCAGTTCTATAGAAGGGTCGTCACCAGCTTCGCGACACAATTCTTCATGAAGTGGGCCGTCACCGACAAGAATTAACCTTGCATCAGGACACTCCATCTCGAGTCGTTTAAATGCACGCAAGATGAGCATTTGATTTTTGTTCTGGTTTTGCGTTGCAACATTGATGAATGTTGGCGCACTGGCGATATCGCATGGCGAATAGTCAGATAGCGTGATGCCGTTATCTATCTCATCTATCAGACTGTCTTCGACTCCAAAATAGTCGCAAGCTTGCCTATGGTTCTCCTTAGACACCGCAACTAATTTTACACGGTTTTCACCTGCGAGGCGTACCATCCGTTGGGCAGTAGTATTAAGAGCGGCGGGAAGAGTACTATGAAGTGTAATTAGAGTATTTCTATGATGCATCAGTGCCCATGGAATAGATATTTGCGCTCCACCTAGATGCGCGTGAACTACATCTGGACGCTCCCTAGAGAGAGACTTGTAAATCCTAATTAGCGTCGGCGGATCAATACGGTTACCAATTCCATGTAAATAGACCCGAGCAGGGGTTCCGGAGACTAACTGCATAAACTCCTTATCGCTTCCCCCGAAAAAACAATGGAGTGAGACGTCGAATTCACGAAAATCTAAATTACGAATCAATTCGCACACCATACGCTGTGCGCCGCCAACGATCAACGAATCAATAACTATTGCTACGTTTGTTTTCTTCATTCTTACCTACAAAAGCTTTGTATATAGTTTCTAATATCTTTAGAACGATAACCAGAGCTAAACAACGGAACCAAGGCTGCTTACGAATAGCACAAGGGAAATAGGTACAACAAAATATAAGCTTAGTATGCGACCGTGTCTTCCTAAGCAATGCATCATTAAATATGGAACCAGAATTGTTAAAAAGATGGTGTAGTAGGACATAATTCGTCCCATAATACCAAGAGAATAAGAAGCGCCCTGAAGACACAGGGCAATCCCAAGGGAAAAAATAGAGAGCCTAATGACATCGGGGCATTTATCAAATATCGATTTATTGCGGAGAGCATATAGCACAATGAAGGCAATGAATAATAGAAGCATGAACATCGTATAGCTTCCGCCCTCAACGTCGTATTTGGAGCCGATATAGCCCGCATACTGAGGCAGAGCCCTAACCGCGATCAATGCGATGACACGGCCGAAAATCAAGCAGACAATAGAAGCGGGAATGGCGATCTTCAAGAGCTTGATTACGTCGAAACGCTTGTAGAACCAGAGTAAAGCGAAACAAATCGCCGAGGAATGGAACGTCATCGCAACGCCGATAGCAATCGCAAAGAACACAGGCTTGTTTGAATCAACCCACCTCGTCGCAAATAGACAAATCGAAAGTGCAATCATTTGTCTAAAGATACCGAGACTGTATACAAATAAGCTTAGCGCACAGTAAATTAGAAAGCTTAAGAAAGGCGAGTCGCTGTACCGACCGAAGAACTCCATTAGCGGCGAGTATATGAGAACCGCGATCAAGAGGAAAAAAACGTGATCGGACATGTAAAAATGCGCACAAATCTTGGTGAGCAGGAAATAGCCAGGCTCGTAGTCGTAAGGGTATACGAGCTTAGCCGTCAGCACGTCGCTCCAAGGAATCCCAGCATAGTAGTTGAGTGAGCCCAAGTAGTTCCCGGTATCAGCACCAACAGTTACGTCTCGCATTGAAACGAAGAATATTAGCGCTACGCAAAGGCACACAAGGTAAGGAGTCCATGTAAGCTCTCGCTCCTTAGCCGAAATCGCAATAAATTTGCCTTTTTGCTCAGATGTGCCACGAATGATTAGCGCAACGAGGCCCGCAATTGCAACGAATGTCAGGTAAGGAGTCATCTAGTCAAGCTCCGATTCAATCGTAGCAACCCCGTACACCAGCTCTACGAACTTCTTAGCTTCGCTTGAGATATCGTACCCCGCCGCAGTCATGGCTGTCCTCGTATCGAGCCGCTCCACCGTAGCGGCAGACTCCAAAACCTTCGCCCAGGCCGTCGTGTTATCTATGGGCAAATACTCCACCAGACCTGTCACGTCGGCCTGTCTCGTCACCGTATCCGACACCACGCAGGAGAGCCCGGCCGCCTGCGCCTCTATCACAACGTTGGGCATGCCCTCGTACAGCGAGGGCAGCGCCAGCGCATCGAAGGCAGAAAGCAGCGCAGGCACGTCGGAACGCACGCCGGTGAAAACAATGCTGCCAAGCACGCCAAAAGCCTCGGCCTTGGCGCACACCTCGTCCTCAAGCTCGCCCTTGCCCACAAGCACGAGCCGTGCGTCGGGCCTGCTCTTCAAAAGCTCCGTGAAGACCTCAATGAGGAACCCGTGGTTCTTCTGCGGAGCAAAGCGTCCCACGTGTCCCACAACCAACGCGTCTGCGTCGATGCTGAGCTCAGCGCGTATGGCTGTGCGCTTCTCTGCCGAGAATGCATAGGCATCTAGGTCGAGCGCGTTGCGTAAGTAATGAACCTCGCCTTTTCTCATGGCCATGGGCCCGAACGTATACTCGGCCGCCAGGTCCGACGGCGCTATCTTCACGTTGGCCACCGACGTTAACGGTCGACGCAGGGCCCTCTGCAGAAGCATGCCAAGACCGGCCTGACCGTCGCTGGCATTGCTCGAACGCAACGCAAGCCTTCGCGCGCCTGCACGTTTCGCGATCCACAGGTCGATAGCTGAAAAAGCATTCGAACCAATCCTCAGCACGACGGGGCATCCATCTTCGCGAACTGCATCGAAGAGCTCACGACGATAGGCGGAGAAATCCTTCGTTTTACGAGTGATTCGAAATACTCTTCCTCCGAGTCTTTCGATTTCGTGCTCGTAGTAGCCGCGACCATCACCCGAGACCACAAAATCCATCTGATAGCACGTTCGGTCAAGCTGGCGATACATCTTCATTAAGAATGTCTCAGCTCCACCTGCATCCATATTCGACACAATGCAAAGCAGTCGTTTGGGTTTATTGGTTGTGCACATCGAAATCGCTTTCAACAAGATGCTTAAATTTCCTCAAGCCTGCTTCATACGAGTAGTTACGCCCTTTGCGAAGGCAAGATTCCTTCATTGCGAGTAATTGTTTAGGCAGATCGGGATTAAGAAGTACGTCCAGCAACGCATCGCGATTAAGGAAATCATACGTCAAACCCGTTTCACCTTCGTCGACCATCTCCGCATAGCTTGGCCAACGTGAAGCAATCACTGGAATGCCCGCACAATAGGCATCTACCACAGTGCCCGGGACACCCTCGCCCGGGTACCTCGTCGGAAAGGCCAAGACGAGGTACCCGTTAAGAACAGACGTACTCTCCCCCGCAGGAGCCACACCCTTATAGACGATCTCGGAGATATCGCAGCCAGCTATTAGCGCATCGAAATGCTCCTTATACTCGGGCAGCACATTGCCGTAGATATCGAGCCTAAAAGCACGGCGACCAAGACGGCAGTTCGCCTTGTGCACAGCCCACACGATGTCATCAATACCTTTATCCTCGTAGATGCGCGAGAAAACAGCCAAAGGCCATGGTTCACCGGACGGCTGTTTGAGCTCGGTAAACTTGAGCTGTGGCAAACGCTTGAAGTTGTATGCGACGAGCACGTTGTCGAAGCCTTGCTCGGCAAGTAGGACCCGAACTCGATCTGACTCAACAAGTATCGCGTCAAAGGATTTGAGTTTCTTGGCCAGAATAGGCTGTCCTACTATATACTCTGCGAGCCATCCGCCGATTACTGAATATACGATCTTGCAACCATAGCGTTTTCGTAAATACACGAGTAACGGGGCGAAGATTTTCACCCCGTTGTGCGCCGGTAGCATAACCAAGGCATCCGTGAGCTTCGCTAACTTAATGCACTCACGAGCAAGCGCAATTGGATGCTTTTGCCAGCCTCTTGTGTCAATTGAGCGAACGTTTTCTGCACCACAAACGTCACGAAGCAGTTCGCGGACAGTACGAGTCTTTACGACCTGTCCGTCCGCCATATCGATACCCTCGGCGAAATGCCCTATGATTCCAACGTTATTTATCTGCATGGGCATGTCCATAGCGAATACTCGCACCTCGTTACTTAATTCCAAAAATTTTGATAACGCCCCACACCCCGATATGAAACACAGATCGAAATACGCTCAAGTGTTCGATATCTCGATAAAGCATCCAGTGATATTTCACTAAGTCAAATTTGTTGTGCGATATAGAGCCCTCGCGAACACGATACTCTGCCAGTACATTCGGCATGCCCCAAATGTAGGGTTCCTTTTTAAGCATCTGTAGCCACAAAGCGTCATCATTACGTTTGCGAATATTGGGGACCTCGAACTTGCCCATCTTGCGGACGCTATACATAACCGTTGAATTTCCTACCGGGCAATCAAGCAATAGCCTGTTATAGCTAGTTCGAGGAATAGTCTTGATCACCTTTCCAAGAGGATTTCCCTGCTCATCAACTTGCTCATAGGCGGTGCATGAAAAGGGATGTCCCTCCTCGCGCATGAAAGCCAACTGTTTAGCCAGCTTCTCCGGTTTCCACATGTCGTCACTGTCCAAAAAGGCCATAAAATCGCCCTGGGCAGCTTTCATGGATTCAGTTCTTGCTACGGCGGCTCCGGAATTTTCATTTAAGCAAATATAACGAACACGGGGATCATCTTTGGAATAGGACTCAACAACTTCCCGGGTATTATCGGTAGAGCAATCATCCACAATAACCATTTCCCAATTATCGTAGGTTTGCGCCTGAACAGACTCAATGGTTTTTCCAATGTACTTTGCACAGTTATATGCCGGTGTAATAACCGATACTAAACCGTCTTTCATTTACCCTCTCCTGGCTACCGCCACAACAGTAGCGAACATCGTGGCTATCTCTCCCCAAAAGCTAAAATGAGAAAGATCGCGCAGGTTTAATTCCATCTTCTTTGGCAGCACCAGATTGGTATATGCGCTATCAACGTCCTCTGCACCCTCTAACAAGGCATCTTCATCTTTGAACTCAATACTCGCTCTCGAAGTAACACCGGGAGCGAGCAGCAAAGTTGCTCGCATCTCGGCTGTATACGCTGCTACATAACGAGGAACCTCGGGGCGGGTGCCGACAAAGCTCATGGTTCCGCGCAGGATATCTATCAGCTGCGCGACTTCGTCGAGTCGACATTTACGTATAACGGAACCAACACGCGTTATACGAGAGTCACCAGCGCTGGTGACTTGTGCGCCCTTTTTCTCGGCATCGACGCACATGGTTCGGAACTTGAAAATACGAAACGTCTTGCCGTATCGCCCAACTCTTTCTTGGCGGAAAAAAACCGGACCGGGAGAATCGAACTTAATTGCAACAGCAAGAATGATGAATAGCCACCAAGTTAAGGCAAATAAAAATAGGGAACCACATATATCGAAAATACGTTTCGCGAATAGCCCCATACGATGCCCTGCAAGTTCGTCATAGTAAGGGCGAACCTCATCAACGCGCATATCTTTGGGCAAATCAGCCCATGATAGCAGTACCACTACGCACCAAGCTCCAAGAGACAGGCCTTGAAGTAGTCGATGACGTAATTGACTTCGTCGTCAGTAAGGCGAGTATGCAGCGGCAAGGTGATTTCATTCTCAAAATGTTTGTACGCATTCGGAAATTCGGAAATGTTAAACCCAAGATTCTTATATGCCGTGTGCATGGGCAAAGGCTTGTAATGAACGTTTGTAGCAACACCAAGCTCTGCCATCTTTATGATAATTTCATTGCGCTTTTCGAGATCAAACCCGGGGATACGACAAATATACAGGTGACCCGAAGACTGGCGCTCGCCTGTAAAATGATTTAGAGGCTCAATACCCAGCGGGGTCAGAGCAGCATTGTAACGCTCGATAATCTCTTTGCGTCGCGCAAGCATGCCCTCATAACGATCGAGCTGAACGAGACCTAAAGCAGCTTGCATGTCAGTCATATTGCATTTATACCAAGGACCAACAATGTCATATTCCCAAGCACCAAGCTTGGTCTTAGCCAAGGCATCCTTGCTTTGGCCATGAAGACTCAGGAGCTGCAGCTTCTTATACATGGCCTCAGAGTCGATGCCGGAAATGGCACGCCAAGCAAGGCAACCACCCTCGGCAGTGGTCAAATTCTTTACGGCATGGAAGCTGAACGAGCTGAAATCGGCGATAGAGCCAACCATCTTGCCATGCCAAATTGCGCCTAAGGCATGGGCAGTATCTGCGCAAACCGCGATGCGCCCCAGAGCTTCCTGAATTTCGCCATTTGGTTTAAACAGATTATGCTTAGACTTAACGATTTCGAAAATACGATCGTAATTGCAAGGAACACCACCAAGATCAACAGGAATGATTGCTTTTGTGTTCTCATTAACGGCAGCCTCAACAGCATCGTAATCCATTTCGAAACTATTCGGCTGGCAATCGATAAGCACGAGTTTGGCACCCACGTGGCACACAACAGAGGCGCTTGCCGTGTAAGTATAAGCAGGAACAATTACTTCATCGCCAGGTCCCACATTAAGAAGACGAAGCGCCATTTCTGCACATGCAGTCTGTGAATTTAGGCAGCAGACCCTTTCGGCTTTCAAATAATCTGCCAACCTTGCTTCGAGTTTCTTGGTACGTGGACCAGTAGTAATCCATCCGGATCGAAGGGCTTCTGCAACTTCGACAATTTCTGCCTCGGTAATATCAGGCGGCGAAAACGGGATGTTCATCTTTACAGTCATTATTCTGCCTCTTCCAACTAGTCGTTGTACTGTGGGTGATACGTTGGGACAACTTCGGCAAGAACCGTTTTAATCTCGTCGTTCGTGCCATTCAGACAGGCCTCGAGCTTCTCGAGCTTGTCCTTAATCTCTTCCATCTTGTCTGCCTCGGCCGTGGAAATACGAATCTCGGAATGCTCGGTAGGCAGGAGTTGCTCGTTGTCCATAAGGAGCTCCTCATACATTTTTTCGCCAGGACGCAGGCCGACCTCTTTGACCTCGATATCCTTGCCGGGCTTAAGACCGCTCAGCGTAATAAGGTTGATGGCAAGGTCGTAGATCTTGACAGGCTCACCCATGTCCAAAACAAAAATCTCGCCGCCATGAGCAAGCGCACCGGCAGTAATGACCAATTTGCTGGCCTCAGGAATCGTCATAAAGTAACGTGTGATGTCCTTATGTGTAATGGTGATGGG
Organism: Collinsella sp. AF37-9; assembly: GCF_003475115.1. NCBI lineage: Bacteria > Bacillati > Actinomycetota > Coriobacteriia > Coriobacteriales > Coriobacteriaceae > Collinsella > Collinsella sp. AF37-9. The sequence goes on from NZ_QROQ01000001.1 coordinate 8,723, forward strand.
ACCGCCCTCGTGAAGTTGACGCTTAAAGAGCGGGATGACCGAACCATGGCTACCAAGAACATTGCCAAAACGGACTGCAGTAAAAATGGTCTTGCTGTTGGCCGCATAATACTGAACGATCATCTCGTCCATGCGTTTGGTAGCACCCATTACATTTGCGGGATTAACGGCCTTATCAGTAGAAATTTGTACGAAATGACTGCACTGATACTTATCAGCTAATCGCACAACATTGAGGGTGCCAAACACGTTATTTTCAATTGCCTCACGCGCATTATGTTCCATAAGGGGAACATGCTTGTGTGCCGCCGCGTGGAAGACAACTTGCGGCTGATAAGTTTCGAAAACATGCTCGATTGCAGGCGAGTGCGTGATAGAACCGATAAACACCTGAATATCGGTGCCTTGATCCCGAGCCGACTTGATAATGTCATGGTACAGCTCATACGTCGTGTTCTCGTAGATATCGAACAAAATGATTTGAGCAGGCTTTGCCGGAAGTAGCTGACGCACGAGCTCAGAACCGATAGAACCGCCACCGCCGGTAACCAAAATGCGTTTGCCCGCAACATAGCCCATCTGGTCTAGATTAAGTGATTTTTCTTCACGAGATAGCAGATCGCTGATTTCGACTTCGCGAAGGGCAACCCTGCCAAGACCGCTTATAGGAATGTCGCGCACATTGGGCAAGGTTAATACCCTAATCCCCGTTTTCATGCAGAGGTCATAGATTCTCTGGCGTTCATCAAAAGTAGCACTTGGAATGGCGACTACGATTTGTTCGGCTTCACAGGCATGCGCAATCGTCGGAATATCCGCACAGGTACCGCAGACTTTAATGTCGTGAATTCGCTGATTTTGTTTATTGGGATCGTCATCAACGACGGCAACAGGATCTCCAACCATATCGGGATCGTTGCTGAGCATGCGCTTAATAGTAAGCGAACCGGTCTCCCCTGCTCCCACGATGAGCGTACGAGGTAAATGAGCATCTGATTTGCTTTTAAAACGCCATGCCTGGCTACCATAAATTGCACGAATAGCAAAGCGTCCGCCTCCGCAAATGATGAGGATGACAGCCCATGCCATGACGTCCTCACGAAGGGTCATGCCCTTGCCAAATAACAGGTTAAAGATAACGTCGCCAATGACTGAGCCTACCGTTACAGCAGCAACAATACGTCCAGCCTCGGAAATGCTCGCATAGCGCCACAAGCTGCTATACATATGAAAGAACCAAAAGACAACAACGTTAACAAGCGCAAGCACAAGAATAGCCGGGCATGCGCCGGCTGCTCCGCTGAGCGTCGCCCAATGCTGCGTTCCCCACGATGCAACAAACACAGCAATAAAAGTTGCAACAATGTCATATGCCATCAACGCATACGGTTCAAAGGCAATCAGCTTCCCCTTTTGCTTTGCGCCCTTGGATTCGGTGTTCAAAACTCTTCTTCTCTTCCCTGTTGATCCCGTTATCCCCGGCCCGGGGATCCCCTTTGCTCCTTTAAGCAGTCGCCTGCAGCTAGGCGATCGCCTTTTTAAGGTTTCGCATTGTGCGCTGCTCGTTTGAAAGCACCGCGAGGCCGACGCGCGTAGTTACGCGTCGGCCGCACAGGTTGAGCTCCAAATAAGCAGTGCTCTTGCGTCTGTTGATGGTTTTAATAAGGCCTTCGTGGCCCAGCAGTGGACCTGCCGTCACTACGACCTGATCACCGTTTTTTAGGGCCTCGCTCATGGGCACAACGCGGTCTCCCCTATGCGTAAAGCCTCCAATAAGCTGGACCTCTTCTTTAGCCAGAGGCACAAACTGACCGTCCTGGGAGAGCACCCGGGCAAAGTCGTCCATGCGCAGCAGATACTGTTGCACGGTGCGAGGATCTGCCGTATCGCAGATGAGATAACCGGGAAAGAGTGGCTTGGTCGTTTTGACCCATTCGCCGTGTACCTTAATCTCGGTTTGAAATTGGGGATAAAAGAGCTCCTGCATGGCGCTCGCCGGCACCATGTGCTCGATGCGCTCGCGCATTACGTCTTCGCGACCGTTAATGACCTGGATTACATACCACACAAGCACCACCCCCTTGCTGTCTTACGTGTGGCTCGCGGGGTTTGGGTATGGCTTCGCCAGGGCGCTTGTGCGCGAAGGCGCTCCATATTCAAACCCTGAGCCCAGTTAGACAAGCACGTGGCTCTGCCCCACCGTGAACGGTATGTATGAGTGCAGTTACTAGAGTCGCGGCCGTGTATCGCAAAAAGACCGCGACTCCAGCTGGCTGCGTGCGAACCAGTCAAGCGGGAACAAAACTGGACCGCACGCAAACAGCTGAAAACTACTACGCTTCGACACGCAAGCTATTAAATGCATCTTTGAATTACATCAATACAAATAACAACGTCGCATGACTTCTTTATTGGAGCTCGTGGTGTTTCTGGCACCGCCGTTACGGCCGGATGCTGATCGACCCTGCGCTTTGTGGCTTGCTGGAGCCGTGAGCACAGTTGAACTCATGTAACGTTAGGTATCCTAGCACAAGCTGGTAGCGAAACTGATTTGGCTTGTGGTGGACAACATATCGTTCATTTAGCGTGTTCAAGGGGGTTGTTTTGGGATGTTGTTCACATTGGCGCAGGATATTGGGGTGCTAGCGAAGGTTATGGATGCTCCTGAAGCCCGAATTGACCAGCGAGGCGTACTGGTAATTGCGTTTGTCCAACAAACTATGTACAGACATGGGAAATAAATTGTGCAACTTTTTGTTGGCGTAGGTGGGGTTTGCAGCGCGTGGTGTTTTGGCATGAAAAAAGGCCTTCGGAATTCCGAAGGCCTTTGCATTCACGATGGTGGAGACGAGGGGGATCGAACCCCTGACCTCTTGACTGCCAGTCAAGCGCTCTCCCAGCTGAGCTACGCCCCCGTGACGATGAAATACTATAGGGGAAGTTGGCGCGACGTGCAAGGACTTTTTTGGGTCAGACTATAAATGCCTATTGATATAGGTAAGCGATGGCAGTGCCGGCGTGGGCTTGGATCGTGGCTGTTGACCTGACGACGTTGCTGATGCCCGTGTCGGCCAACAAGCCCAGCGGGCTGTGGTCTAGCTCCCACTCCAAGCCATGTTCGCTTACCACCGTCCCAGGGGCTATGGCGATGATGGAGAACCTCTTGCCTTCGGCGCCCTCGATGGTCCACGACTCACCTGCGTGAAGAATGCGGGCGACTCCCTTGTCCTCAGCAATACAGACTGGGGCGTCATCATAGCCTGCAAGCAAGCCCAGCACGGATAGGGCCATGTCCGGACGGCCGCCGGTGGCGCAGGTCGCAACCACTTCGGCACCCGTCCAGCGACGGCGGACGGAGTCGAGCGCCAGCGCCAGATCGGTATAGTCCTTGTACGGGTCGTGGCGCTCTACCTCAAAGGCTTCGGCGGCATCGACCAACGCACGACCCGCATCGCTCACCGTGTCGGCATCCCCCACATAAACGTCGCAGCCTAGCCCCGCGCTCAGCAGCGCATCGAGCCCGCGGTCCACGGCGACAACGTGGTCGCACTCCCCTGCTAGCCTACGCAACAGATCAGCGCTCGCAACCACGGGCGAGCCGCAGACCACTAATACCTTACAAGCCACAGCCCTCGCCTATCCCTCAAACGCAAGCACGCGGGCCAGATCCAGCTCCTCGTAGCAGTCGATAAAGATATCGCAGTTGGCGCGCACATCGTCGCGCTCCATACGGCCATGCGGGTCATAGATACCCACGCGCTTAAAGCCGGCGGAGCCAGAGCTCTTTAGGCCAAAGACGGCGTCCTCAAACACCCATGAGCGCTCAAACTTGTGCCCATGGCGCCCCTCCAGACGGCGAAGCGCCAGCTCGTATACGTCGGGGAACTGTTTGGAACGTCCCGCCTCGCCCGTGGTGGTCACAAACTCCATGTAGGCATCGAGCCCGGCGCCCGCAAGCGCGGACTGCACCAGCTCGGCCGGCGTGGACGTAGCCACGCACATGGCAATGCCCGCCGCCTTCGCCTGCTCCAAAAATGCCAGGAGCCCCTCGCGCGGCGGCACCTTGGAGTAGCCATCGATCAGGATGTCGCTCAGCTCGCGATACAGCTCCTCGCCATTCTCGCCAATGCCCCACGTGTCGTGGTAGGCCTGGCACTCGTCCTCGAGCGACAAATGTTCAAACTGGGCAAAATCGTCGACCGTCACGTCAATTCCGTGGCGGTGCAATAACTCGGGCTGGGCATAGGCCCAAACGGGGGTGCTATTAACCAGTGTGCCGTCGCAATCGAAAATAAAAGCAACGTTGGGGGCGGCGGTCTGGGACATAAACGAACCTTTCGATGTCAAATGGTAAACATCCTGCTAAAAACGTTTTACCAAACGTCTGACTAACAATTTAGAAACCCTAATTGGTAAAACTGTCAAGAGTTTTACCACGGCAATTCTGCCAGTGGTCTAAACATGGCGCTTACCGATTAAACGCCGCCCTAAAACCACTTTCCTTCATAAAAGTAACGTACAGGTGTTATCGTAGTTTCTGCCGAAAGTTCCACCGAGCACGCGAGGTGGAACGAATCATAGAACTATCGCCGTCCCTTCGATTCGTGCAGCCTTGGACCTTTCGCATCTAGTCACCAAGGCAACACGCTGCCGCGTCATGATGGGATCAAACGTGAGCGATACAAAGCTAAAGCCAACGGCTAAAAAGCCCGCAACCCGTAAAGCCGCCCCGCACGCACCGGAGCTCACCAAGGACGATGTCTATCTATTTGGCATCGGCACGTGGGAGCGCAGCTGGGAAAAGATGGGCGCGCACCCCGACACGCAGAACCGTACGCGCGGCTGGCGTTTTTGCGTTTGGGCGCCCGACGTAAAGAGCGTCCATGTCATTGGCGAATTTAACGACTGGGATGAGGAAGCCAACCCGCTGGTGCCCGTGCATACGAGCGCTATCTGGGAAGGCTTTATTCCTGGCGCCGAGCAGGGCCAACTCTATAAATATCTCATCGAGACAAACGAGGGAGAAAAGCTCTATAAGGCCGATCCGTATGCCTTTAAGGCCGAGTGCCCTCCGGGTACCGCGAGCGTGCTGTGGACCCTCGATGGCTACAAGTGGAACGACGACGCGTGGCTCAAGCGCCGCGCCGGCCACAACCACATGTCGCAGCCGCTTAACATCTACGAGGTGCATATTGGCTCATGGAAGCGCCACGGCGACGCGCCGCAGGGCGAACCCGACGAGTACGGCAACTACGCCGGTCCCATGGATCCCTTCCCCGCCCAGCGCGGCGAGTTCTACACCTACGACGACCTGTCGGTGGAGCTCGTGGACTACGTGCGCGACATGGGTTACACGCATATCGAGGTCATGCCGCTCATGGAGCATCCCTTCGATGGCTCCTGGGGCTACCAGACGACCGGCTACTATGCCGCCACGTCACGCTACGGCAACTCGCAGCAGCTCATGCACTTTATCGATGCGTGCCACGAGGCGGGCATCGGCGTGATCATGGACTGGGTGCCCGGCGGTTTTTGCGCCGACTCCCACGGCCTTGCCACCTTTAACGGCCACATGCTGTTTGAGCACGAGATTCACCCTAACTGGGGCACGCACAAGTTTGACTTCGCCCGCGGCGAGGTACGCTCCTTCCTGGTCTCTAACGTGCTTTATTGGCTCGAGAACTTCCACGTTGACGGCATTCGCATGGACGGCGTGTCCAGCATGCTGTACCTCAACTTTGGCATTGATGATCCCGGCCAAAAGAAGTTCAACAAGTACGGTACCGAGGAGGACCTGGACGCCAGCGCGTTTATCCGCCAGGTCAACTGCGCTGTGGAGGCCCACTTCCCCGACGTGATGATGATGGCCGAGGAGTCCACCGCGTGGCCGCTCGTGACCTATCCGCCGCAGGACGGCGGCCTGGGCTTCCACTACAAGTGGGACATGGGCTGGATGAACGACACCCTGCACTACATGCAGACCGATTTTCCGTGGCGCCCCGGCAACCACGGGCTGCTCACGTTCTCCATCATGTACGCCTTTACCGAGAACTTTATTTGCCCGCTGAGCCACGACGAGGTCGTGCACGGCAAGTGCTCGCTGATCGGCCGCATGCCGGGCGACTGGTGGCGCCAGTTTGCCGGCCTGCGCACGCTGGCCTTCTACCAGATGACGCACCCCGGTGCCAAGCTCAACTTTATGGGCAACGAGATCGGCCAGTTTATTGAGTGGCGCTACTACGAGTCCATCCAGTGGTTCCTGACCGAGGAGTACGAGACCCACCGTCATCATCAGGCGTTTATCAAGGCGCTCAACCACCTTTACACCGCCGAGCCCGCCCTGTACGAGCGCGGCTACACCGACGACGGCTTTACCTGGATCGACGCGGACAACTCCAAGCAGTCCATCGTGAGCTTTGTGCGCCAGGGCGAGGACGTCGATGACGACCTAGTGATCCTGATTAACTTTGACCCGGCGAGCTACGAGAGCTTCCGCGTGGGCGTGCCGCGCGAGGGTGACTGGGAGGTCATCTTTGACTCCGACCGTCCCGAGTTTGGCGGCAGCGGCTATGCCGGCGAAGAGCCTTACACCTGCTCGAGCGAGCCCTATCCCTGGAACGGGCAGATGGACTCCATCGAGATTAAGGTGCCCGGGCTGGCTGGCGTGGTGCTTAAGCGCCGCGGCCCCAGCAGCTATAAGCCGCCTGTGGTCGAGGAGCCCAAGAAGGCGACGCGCAAGCGGGCGTCCTCGGTGAAGCCCAAGCCTGCGGCTGCCAAGAAGGCTCCGGCTAAGGCGAAGGCCACGACGACCAAGGCCAAGGCCAAGGCTGCCGCAAAGCCCGCTGCTAAGGCCGCAGCCAAGAAACCGGCTGCCAAAAAGGCCGCTACCAAGGCCAAGTCTGCTTCTGTTAAGCCGTCTGCCAAGGATGCGTAACAAAACCGTTACAGCTGTAATTAACCGCCCCGCGGGGGCGTAGGATACATGTCATAACCGTTCCGGGAGAAACATCCCCGGGGGAAAGGAACGTATGAATAAGATCTTCGACAACAAGCAGGAGTTTACCGAGCTCTATCGCGATGCCGTCATGAGCATCAGCGGCAAGAGCGTCGAGGCCGCCAGCGATCTGGACCGCTTTAACGCCCTGGCCAAGCTCGTGGCCGAGAAGGCCCGCACCGTTGCCACCAAGAGCGACGCCCGCGTCACCGCCGAGGGCAAGAAGCGCGTGTACTACTTCTCGATCGAGTTTTTGATCGGTCGCCTGCTCGATAACTACCTGCTCAACTTTGGCGTGCGCGACATGGTCGCCGAGGCGCTCGACGACATGGGCTTCGACCTTTCCGTCATCGAGAACCAGGAACCCGATCCGGCGCTGGGCAACGGTGGCCTGGGCCGTCTGGCCGCATGCTTCCTGGATTCCATGGCAGCCGAGGGCATCGCCGGCTACGGCAACGGCATGCGCTACCGCTACGGCCTGTTTAAGCAGGAGATCGTCAACGGCAGCCAGGTCGAGGCCACGGACGAGTGGCTCACCCACGGCTATCCCTGGGAGGTCCGACGTCAGGACAAGGCCGTGACCATTAAGTTTGGCGGCCACGTCGAGGGCTTTGAGGAGAACGGACGCACGTTCTACCGCACGGTGGACACGCAGGACATTCTGGCCGTCCCTTATGACATCCCCGTGGTGGGCTATGCCGGTGAGACCGTCAACAAGCTGCGCGTCTGGGCCGCCGAGCCGGTCGAGGAGCACTTTGACCTTGAGGCCTTCAACCGCGGCGACTATGCCCTGGCCGATGCCGAGCGCGCCGAGGCCGAGGCCATCAGCGCCATCCTCTACCCCAACGACGCCGGCGAGCACGGCCGTCTGCTGCGTCTGAAGCAGGAGTACCTGTTTGTCTCGGCCGGCATCTACAGCCTGCTCGACACCTTTGAGAAGGAGCACGGCGAGAACTGGGAGCTGCTGCCGCAGTTTGTGGCCATCCACACCAACGACACGCATCCCGCCATGTGCGGTCCCGAGCTCATGCGTATCCTCATCGACGAGAAAAAGCTCGAGTGGGATGACGCTTGGAGCATCGTGACGCAGGTCGTGAGCTACACCAACCACACCATCCTGCCCGAGGCCCTGGAGAAGTGGCCCATCGGCATGTTCTCCAAGCTCCTCCCCCGTGTGTACCAGATCATCGACGAGATCAGCCGTCGTTGGCACGAGTCGTTCGACACCACGCAGGAGGGCTGGCAGGAGCGTCTGCGCCAGACCGCCATCCTGTGGGACGGCGAGATTCGCATGGCCAACCTGTCCGTGATCTGCAGCCACAGCGTCAACGGCGTGGCCAAGATCCACTCCGACATCATCAAGAACATCGTGCTCAAGGACTTCTACGCCCTGACGCCCGAGAAGTTCAACAACAAGACCAACGGCATCTCGCACCGTCGCTTCTTTGCCGAGGCCAACCCCACCTATGCCAAGCTCGTAACCGAGGCCATTGGCGACGGCTGGCTGAAGGACGCCTTTGAGCTGGAGAAGCTCAAGGAGTTCCAGAACGACTCCGAGTTCCTGAAGGCCGTGGGTGCCTCCAAGCGCGCCAACAAGGAGCGCCTGGCCGCCTATGTCAAGTCCGAAACCGGTCTGGTCATTGACCCCAACACCGTCTTCGATGTTCAGGTAAAGCGTTTCCACGCCTACAAGCGCCAGCTCATGAACATCATGAAGGTGATGGACATCTACAACCGTCGCATCGCCGATCCCAATTTCCACGTGACGCCGACGACCTTTATCTTTAGCGGCAAGGCCGCCTCGAGCTACACCTTCGCCAAGGAGACCATCCGCCTCATTAACTCCGTGGCCGACGTCATCAACAACGATGCCCGCGTCAACGAGGTCATGAAGGTCTGCTTTATCCCCAATTTCCGTGTGAGCAACGCCCAGCTCATCTACCCTGCCGCCGAAATCTCGGAGCAGATCTCCACGGCCGGCAAGGAGGCCTCGGGCACGTCCAACATGAAGCTCATGATGAACGGTGCCATTACGCTGGGCACCCTCGACGGCGCCAACATCGAGATCGCCGACCTGGCCGGCCGCGAGAACGAGGCTATCTTTGGCCTGACCGCTCCCGAGGTCGAGCAGCTCTGGGCATCCAATAGCTACTTTGCGTGGGATACCCTCAACGGCGACCGTGAGCGCCTGGGCCGCGTGATGGACGAGCTCAAGGACAACACCTTTGCGGGTCTTTCGGGCAACTTCGAGAGCATCTACAACGAGCTCATGAACAACAACGACCCCGACCTGGTCATGGCAGACTTCCGCAGCTACGTGGATGCGTGGGAGAAGCTCACGGGCAGCTACGGCGACCAGGAGACCTGGAACCGCAAGGCCCTGCTCAACACCGCCTCGAGCGGCTGGTTCTCGAGCGACCGCACCATTCGCGAGTACCGCGACGAGATCTGGCACGCGTAAAGGCGCACGAGCTCCCCTATGCCAGCACGGCATTACTCGACGGGCGTGACGTTGCGCCGCGCCCGTCGCTAATGGGTTTAGGAACATCGATGACAGAAGGAGAAATCGATGAGTAAGAAAGAATGCATCGCGATGCTCCTCGCAGGAGGACAGGGCAGCCGATTGGGGGCACTCACCCAAAAGATCGCTAAGCCGGCGGTTAGTTTTGGTGGCAAGTTCCGCATTATCGACTTTTCGCTGTCCAACTGCTCCAACTCTGGCATCGACACGGTGGGCGTTCTGACGCAGTACCGTCCCTACCTGCTGCATGCCTACGTGAGCTCTGGCGAGGCTTGGGATCTGGACAGCCGCGACGGCGGCGTGTCGATTCTGCCGCCGTATGAGACGCAGACCGGCGGCGCCTGGTATGCGGGCACGGCCGACGCCATTACGCAGAACCTCGACTACATCAAGGCCAACGACCCCAAGTACGTCCTGATTCTTTCGGGCGATCACCTGTATCGCATGGACTACCGCAAGATGCTCAAGACGCACATTGAGAACAACGCCGACCTCACGGTGAGCGTTATGCCCGTGCCTTGGGAGGAGGCCAGCCGCTTTGGCATCCTGACCACCGACCCCGAGGACGGCCGCATCACCAAGTTCACCGAGAAGCCCGATAAGCCCGATTCGAATCTCGCGTCCATGGGCATCTACATCTTCTCGGCCGACGTGCTGATCGAGGCGCTCGAGGAGGACGCTCTAGACCAGCGCTCGAGCCACGACTTTGGCAAGGACATCATCCCCAAGCTGCTCGGCGAGGGCAAGCGCCTGTACAGCTACGAGTTCCACGGCTTTTGGAAGGACGTTGGCACCATCGCCAGCTTCCACGAGACCTCGATGGACCTGCTGGGCAACAACCCCGAGTTCGATTTGTTCGACAAGCACTTCCCCATCATGTCCAACATCACCACGCGTCCGCCGCACTACATTGGCCCGGACGGCCGCCTGGACGACTGCCTGGTCTCCAACGGCTGCAAGATCTACGGCACCTCTCGCCACTCGATCCTTTCGACCGATGTCATCATCGAGGAGCGCGCCGTGGTCGAGGACTCCGTGCTGCTGCCGGGTGCGCACGTTAAGAGCGGCGCGCACATCTGCCGCGCTATTTTGGGCGAGAACTCCACGGTCGAAGAGGGCGTGAAGCTCGGCTCTGTCGATACCACCAAGGATACGGCCGTCGTTGGAAATGACGTCGTTATCGGGAAGGGGGAATGATCCGATGATCAATCGCAAGGCCATCGGTTATATCACCGCTAACTACTCTTCGACCTACGGCAGCGTGCTGCTCAAGGACCGCCCCATCGCGTCCGTTCCGTTTTTGGGCCGCTACCGCCTGATCGACTTCCCGCTGTCCAACATGATGAATGCCGGCATTAAGACCGTCGGCGTCGTCATGCCGGGCAATTACCGCTCGCTGATCGACCACGTGGGTTCGGGCAAGGACTGGGGCCTGGACCGCAAGAAGGGCGGCCTGTTCATGGTGCCCGGCAACGCGTATGGCACCACCAAGGGCGGCATGCGCTTCCTGCTGCGTGACATCATCTCCAACAAGACGCTGTTCCAGCGCTCGGACAAGCCCTATGTTGTGATGATGGGCACCAACATCATCTTTAACATGGACCTCAATACCATCATCGACGCGCACGAGAACTCCGGTGCCCAGATGACCGTGGTGTACTGCAAGGCCACGCGCAACGTCGATGACGAGACCAAGCTCGAGATTAACGAGAACGGTCGCCTGACGGGCGTGAGCGCTGGCGTCGTGTACGGCGACAACGCCTCTATGGACTGCTGCATCGTCAACCGCGATACGCTGCTCGAGATCATCGACCACTACCAGGCCGCCGACTATCTGGACCTGCTCGAGGCACTCCAGGGCGACTTTGGCAACATCGACGTGTGCAGCTACGAGTACAAGGGCGAGGTCGTGGGCGTGTTTAGCGAGAAGTCACTGTATCGCCGCAGCATGGACCTGCTCGACCAGACCGTGGCCGACCAGCTCTTCGATCCCGAGCGCCCGATCCTGACCAAGGCTCACGACGTGCCGCCTTCGCGCTATGCGACCGGCAGCCACGCGTGCAACTCGATCATCTCGGCCGGTTGCATCATCAAGGGCACCGTGCGCAACTCGATCCTGTCGCGCGGCGTCGTGGTCGAGGAAGGCGCTTCGGTGACTAACTCGATCATCAACCAGAGCTGCATCATCAAGAGCGGCGCACGCGTCGAGAACGCCATTCTGGACAAGAACAACGTGGTTCCCACCAACACCGAGCTTCGCGGCACGCCCGAGAACATCCTGGTGCTGGGCAAGGCTCCGTTAACTTCCGACACCACCATCGTACGTTAACGTTGGCACCGCAACATCGCTCGTAACAGGTAGAATAGCCGCCCGGTTAGCGCCAGGCGGCTATTCTCGAATTGCAACATGGGAGACAATATGGCAGATTCCAGCAAAAAGATGCAGATCGTGTTTGCCTCGGCCGAGTGCGCACCGTTTGTTAAGACCGGTGGCCTGGGCGACGTGGCGGGCTCGCTGCCTGCGGCGCTTGTGCGCGCCGGCGCCGAGGTCATCGTGATGGTGCCCAAGTACGCCACCATCAAGGACGAGTACAAGGCGCAGATGGAGCACTTTGCCGACTTTTACGTGAGCCTGGGCTGGCGCAATGAGTACTGCGGGCTCGAGAAGCTTGAGCACGACGGCGTCACCTATATGTTCGTTGACAACGAGCGCTACTTTGCGCGCGACTATCCGTACGGCTTCTTTGACGACGGCGAGCGCTTCGCGTTTTTCTCCAAGGCTATCACCGAGAGCCTGCAGCACCTGCCCGAGGGCTTTGAGTGCGACATCCTGCACTGCAACGACTGGCAGACGGCACTAGCGCCCGTGTTCTTGCGCGAGTTCTACCAGGGACTGCCGCTGTACGACCGCGTCAAGACCGTGTTCTCGATCCACAACGTGGCGTTCCAGGGCCAGTTTAGCGACACCGTGATGGAGGACATCCTGGGTGTGGCGCATATTCCCGCGGCCGCCACGCAGTTGCGTTGCGACGCCTGCAGCATCAACTACATGCTGGGCGCGCTGCACTATGCCGATGCCATCACCACGGTGAGCCCCACCTACGCGGGCGAGATCCAGACGCCCGAGTTTGGCGAGGGCCTGGACGGCGTACTGCGCGAGCGCTCCTACGCACTGCAGGGCATCCTCAACGGCATTGACGTGGCGGCCTTTGACCCGGCAACCGACAAGCGCATTGCCGCCAACTACACGGTTGACGACCGCGCGGGCAAGGCCGTGTGCAAGGCCAAGCTGCAGGAGGAGCTGGGGCTCGAGGTTCGTGACGATCGTCCGCTCATGGTAATGGTCACGCGCCTGACGCGCCAGAAGGGCTTGGATCTGGTCATGTACGCGCTCGACCGCATTTTGGCCGGAGGCGTGCAGGTGGCGGTGCTGGGCACCGGCGACCGCGACTACGAGGACGGTCTGCGCTACTTCCAGGACAAGTACCCCGGCACCATGGCCGCGCGCATCGAGTTTGACCCGGCGCTGTCGCAGCGCATGTACGCTGCCGCCGACATGTTCCTGATGCCTTCGAAGTTTGAGCCCTGCGGCCTGTCGCAGATCATCGCCATGCGCTACGGCACCCTGCCCATCGTGCGCGAGACCGGTGGCCTGAAGGACACCGTGCAGCCGTACAACGAGTTTACCGGCGAGGGCACGGGCTTCTCGTTTACCAACTTTAACGGCGACGAGATGGGCGACGCGGTGTTCCGCGCGGCACGCCTGTTCTGGGACAACCGCGATGCCTGGAACCAGCTGGTCACGCAGGCCATGAGCCAGGACTTTAGCTGGACGCGCTCGGCCGACAAGTATCTGGACCTGTACTTCTTTATGCATCCGGAGATTGAGAGGCCGGCGGCTGTTGTCGACGAGCCTGAGGCTGTTGCTGAACCGGTGGCCGCCGAGGAGCCCAAGGCCGAGGAGAAGCCTGCTGAGGCTGAGCCCGCAAAGGCCGAGCCTAAGGTGAAGGCTGAGGTTGCTCTTGAGGCAAAGGACGAGGTCAAGCCCGCTGCAAAGCCCGCAGCTAAGAAGACCACGACCCGCAAGACGACCGCTAAGAAGGCTACGACGACCAAAGCTGCCGCGACTAAAACAACGGCTGCCAAGACAACGACCACGCGCAAGCGCACGACCGCCGCTGCCAAGAAGGCCGCCGAGGCCGAGGCTGCTCCCGAGGTAAAGGCCGAGGTCGCTGAGGCCAAACCGGCCGCCAAGGCTCCGGCAAAGACCGCTGCCAAGAAGACAACCGCGACCGCCAAGAAGACTACAGCTGCCAAGAAGACCACGGCAACGAAGTCGACGGCCGCCAAGGCTACTGCGACCAAGGTCGCTCCGAAGGCTGCCGCAAAGCCCGCCGTCAAGGTCGAGGAGACGCCTGCCGAGCCCAAGGCCGAAGCAGCTGTCGAGGCCAAGCCGACCGCCAAGACCACCACGCGCAAGCGCGCAACGACGACGGCCAAGAAGACCACGGCAAAGGCTGCCGCTCCTAAGGCAGAGGCTATGACCGCCGCCGTCAAAGAGGAGACCAAGCCCGAGGCAAAGCCCAAGCCGGCACCGAAGGCCGCTAAGGTCAAGACCGCTCCGAAGACTACGGCAAAGGTCGAACCCGCCAAGGAGGCCCCGGTCTCCCCCGCCGCTTCGACCGAGGAAAAGGCTCCGACCAAGAAGACCTCCGTCCGCAAGGCAACGGCCACCCGCAAGCGTCGCTAGCCCACAGACGATCCAAAACCTCATCAAACCCTAAGCAAGGGGCGCTCCAACCGGGTGCCCCTTCTCTGTAGGTAGTGGTAAAACGATTTTCTAGGACAACCGTTCGCCGATGGTAAACGGATGTTGTTTATACACCCTGTGTACTACAGATATACTTACATCTTAGGCGTAAAACCCATGGCCCGCAGGCCATGATTCTATTGAACTGGACCGTACTATGAGATTGATACACAACAGCCGTCTACCGCAGTTTCGCACTCCGTTTGGCGCTGTGACCACTGGAACTTCCGTTGCACTCTCGGTGATTTTGGAGGATGCCGATCCCAACCAGGCAACGCTTACGCTGCGCACCTGGGTAGATGAGATCGGTGAGTCTCGGTATCCCATGACGCACGAGGGCGACGGCATATTTACCGTAGAGCTTGAGTGCACCGAGCCCTGTCTTATCTGGTACAGCTTTATCTGCAATATCGAGGGCCAGCCCGAGGTTCGCCTGGGCGCGCCGCAAGGCCGCACCGGCGGCGAGGGCGTAACCTACGGCTACGCCGAGGTGCCGTCTTTCCAGATTACCGTCTATAAGCACCGCGAAAACCGCCCCGCCTGGTACGAGCGCGGCATGGTCTACCAGATCTTCCCCGACCGCTACGCCCGCGACGAAAACTGGCGCGAGCGCACGCTGGCCGAAGTCGAAAAACCGCGCAACGGAATCCAGCGCCGCATGGTCGAGGACTGGAACGAGCCGCCCGTATACGAGCGCGCCGAGGACGGCTCCATCAAGACCTGGGACTTCTACGGCGGCTCGCTCAAGGGCATCCAAAATGACCTGTCCCGCATCGCGGAGCTGGGCTTTACGGCCATCTACCTCAACCCCATCTTTGAGGCCGCGAGCAACCACCGCTACGACACGGCCGACTACACCAAGATCGACCCAATCCTGGGCACCGAGCAGGACTTTACCGAACTGTGCCAGGCGGCCGAGAAGCTGGGCATCTCCATCATCCTGGACGGCGTTTTTAACCATACGGGTGACGACTCCATCTATTTCAACCGCTACGGCAACTACCCCGGCGTGGGCGCGTGGCAGAGCGAGGACTCGCCATGGCGCGATGCGTTTTATTTCCACGAGGACGGCTCGTACGACTGCTGGTGGGGCGTGGGCAATATGCCCGCCATCAATGAGAGCTCCGAGCTGGTACGCGAGCGGCTCCTGGGCAAGGACGGCGTGATCCGTAAATGGCTACGTGCCGGCGCTCATGGCTGGCGCCTAGACGTGGCCGACGAGCTTTCGGACGATTTCCTGACCGAGATCAAGAAGGCCGTACTTGCCGAAAAGCCTGACGCGCTGTTGCTCGGCGAAGTCTGGGAAGACGCCTCCAACAAGATTAGCTACGGCCATCTGCGTCGCTACCTACAGGGCTCCGAGTTGGACTCTGCTATGGATTACCCCTTCCGCGACATGGTCATCGGCTTTTTGATGGGCTACAAGAACGCCTACGAGGCCGCTGAGGATATCGAGACCCTGCGCGAGAACTACCCGAGCGAGGCATTGTCCTGCGCGCTCAACCTGCTGTCGAGCCACGACCGCCCGCGTATCATCTCGGTGCTCGGCGGCGGCCCCGACGAGTCGCAGCTGCCCGAGTGCGAGCGCAGCAAATGGCGCCTGGACGAGAACTCGATGGGCCTGGCCAAGAGCCGTTTTTGGCTCGCTACGCTCATGCAGATGACCTTCCCCGGCGTGCCTTCGATCTACTACGGCGACGAATACGGCCTGGAGGGCCTAACCGATCCGGGCAACCGCCGCACCCTGCCGACCAAGGACCAACTGCACGACTTCGACACGCTGGCTATTGTCAAAAACGCCTCCGCCGTACGCCGCGCACTGCCGTTTATGATCGACGGCGAGATCAAGGCCTTCGCGCTCAACGACGAGGTGCTGGCATACAACCGCACGGGCAAGGATGGCGAGTCCGCGACGGTTATCATTAATCGTAGTCTGCGCAATTCGCACCGCGTGACGATTCCGGCGCTCGACGAATGCGCGAGTGACGTGATCAGCGGTCACGAGTGCGAGATCCACAACGGCACGGTCACGCTCGATTTGTATCCGCTGGGCTCGTCGATCATCTATCACCATGCCGAGCAGCGCTTGCAGGAGCCGCTCGATCACGGCGCGGGCGTTGTGTGCCATATCACCTCGGTACCGACCGATGACGGCAAGCCCGGCACGATCGGCGCACCCACGCGTCGCTTTATCGATCATCTGTCCGCTATGGGCATGCGCTACTGGCAGGTCCTGCCTGTCAACCCAACGGACTTCTTCCGCTCCCCTTACGCCGGGCCTTCGGCCTTTGCGGGCAATATTAACCTGCTGCCCGAGAGCCAAGAGGAGCTGGCGGCCGACTTTGAGACTTGGAAGGCCCGTGGCGGCGAAGATGCCGATCCGCTCTACACCGCGTTTAAACATCGCAACGCCGATTGGCTCGAGAAATACTGCGTCTACACGGCCGTTAAGAAGTACTTTGAGGGCGAGTCGCGCCACGATTGGCCGGCGGATGTCGCGCGCTACAACGAGCACCTGATTGACGACAAGCGTTTCCACGATGAGGCAGAGCTGCAGGCGTACATGCAGTACCGCTTTGACCTAGCCTGGTGCGAGCTCATGAACTACGCGCACAAGAAGGGCATCGAGGTCATCGGCGATATCCCGATGTATGTCTCGGACGATTCGGCCGATGCATGGAGCGAGCCCGAGAACTTCTGGCTGTCCGATACCGGTAAGGCGATTGAGATTTCTGGCGCGCCGCCCGACAACTTTGCGCCCGAGGGCCAGGTGTGGGGCAACCCGACGTTCCGCTGGGACCACATGAAGCAGAACGGCTATAGCTGGTGGATGGATCGCCTACGTCGTGCGTTTTCGCTCTACGACCGCGTGCGCCTGGATCACTTCCTGGGCTTCCACAGCTACTTTAGCATTCCCGCGGGTAAGGCCTGCGCCGACGGGCGTTGGCTGGCAGGCCCGGGCAAGGACCTGTTCCAGACCGCCTATGACGAGCTGGGTCCGCTCAACTTTATCGCCGAGGACCTGGGCTATCTGACGCCTGGCGTTCGTGCGATGGCTTCGACCTGCGGCTTCCCCGGCATGGACGTGCTGGAGTTTAGCGACTACGACGTTCGCTGCGGAATTCATCCCACACCGGGCAAGATCCTGTACACCTCGACGCACGACACCTCGACGCTTGCCGGCTGGTGCACGCGCTCCTTTGCGGGTGGCGACGAGCCGAGCGGTGTTGAGGTGGCAGCCAAGCTGATGAGCGACGCGCTGACAAGCGACGCTCCCCTGGTGATGATGCCGCTGCAGGACGTGCTGGGGCTTGGCGACGACACGCGCATGAACGTACCGGGCGTGGCCACGGGCAACTGGACCTGGCAGGCCGATGAGGGAGATGTTGAGGCGGCTGAGGATAAAACTGCACAGCTCCTGCGCAACACCCATAGATTCTGGGGCGAAGCGTGATAAAACCCCCGATATAGGGTACAGTTACAGACGTTTGAATTATTGCGGGCAGAGTAATCTGCCCGCTTTGTGCTGAAAAGGAAGTATTATGGCGCGCTACGATTACAAGTGCTCGAGCTGCGGCAACGTGTTTGAGGTTGAGCACCCCATGTCCGAGACCCCCGAGGTCGTGTGCCCCAACTGCGGCGCTCCGGCCGCCAAGACGTTCTCGGCCAGCGGTATTAAATTTGAGGGCAGCGGCTTCTACAACACCGACCAGCGCAGCGGTGGCTCAAGCACCAGCGCCACGAGCGGTTGCTGCGCCAACTGCCCGCACAGCCACTAGAAACCAATCAGCCCCGCGACCAACACCAATCGCGGGGCTGATTCTTTAGCTGCCCAGGTTCCTTATGAGTTGCGGTGAAAGAAGGACTTTATGGCGGGTAGATGCCGCTATTCAATCCCTATTTCACCGCAACGTAGTAATTACTTGTGGACCAGCCTGGCGCAAAAGTGGCCGTCGTAGGAATCGGCGCTTACCGGCACGCTTTGGAAGAGGCCACGATCGTTCTGGCGTACGGATACGAGCTTCTTGGCCTGATCGAACTCGGGGAGTTGCAGAATCTGCGCTTCAGAGAGCGGCGCCACGGTAAAGCCGGCGCCCTCGGGAGAAGCCAGGAAGGCATCCACGACCTGCGCGTTCTCCTCTTCAAAGACCGAGCAGGTGGCATAGATGAGCTCGCCGCCGGCAGCCACGCGCGTAGCGGCTTCCTTGAGCATCGTAAGCTGCAGCTTGGGCAGCTCAACCGTCACATCCTTTTCGGTCAGGCGCCACGGGATCTCGGGATGACGACGCATGGTTCCGGTGCCAGAGCACGGCGCATCGATAAAGACCGTATCGAACTTAACCGGCTCGCCAAGCATGGCATCAAACGACGTCAGTACTTCATCAAGCTCGCAAGCATCACCCGAAACCGTACGAACGCCCTGAATACCTGCCTTATGCAGGCGAGCGAGATTCTGGTCGCACTTGCGATCATGCAAATCGAGCGCCGTATGCTGACGCTCATAGCCCGCACGCTTGGCCTGGCACATCATCACATAGGTCTTGGTGCCACGGCCGGCACCAATCTCAAGGCAGCAACCAGGGCGCGTGGCAGCTGTGGCGATAAGTTGCGCGTTGAGATCAGAGGCCACCGCGGCAGCACGCTCAAACACACCCGAAGCAACGGTAACCTGGGCATCAACCGGGGCATGGCAGCCCGGGAAGACAGGCGCGACGAGCTGCGAGATATACGGATCGGGCTTGGAAGCAAAAGCGTTCTCATGCAGGGCCAGCGGCGCGGGGGCCAGATTGCCGGCAAAGTTAAGCGCACCCTCTGGCGTGTCAAACGATGCCATAATGCGAGCGCACAGCCATCGCGGCAAGCCCATCAGGCGAGACAGGCGAACCAAGCGTCGCTCAGACTCATCGGCATCCACCGCGGCGGCAAAATCATCGACGTTGTCCGCAACCTTATGCAGAACGGCGTTCGCCAGACCGGCGGCGGACTTAGCACCGCAGCGAACCAGCTCAACTCCCTGACTTACGGCAACGCGGCCAGGCGAATGCAGGTAGAGCATCTCGAAGGCAGAAATACGAAGCGCCATGCGAACGCGCGGCGCAACCTTTTTGGGCTTATCGAGAAACTGATCGAGCAGCTCGTCCAAAATACCCTGCGTGGCGGCAACACCCAGCGCCAAGCGGGCGGCAAAAGCGGAATCGCGCTGGTCAATAGCCTTGGCCGATGCGCGAGAGGACAGCACGTCGCGTGCATACATGCCGCGGCGATCGGCCTCCATCAGCACATCGAGCGCAAGCTTGCGCGCGGGAGACAGCCTGCTCATGACAAAACACCCCAGATAAGATCGGCACCCTGCAGGCCAGCAGACCAAGCAGAAGCAGTCATAGCACGCTTGCCATCGGGCTTAACCTCGAGCAGTTCAACCGAGCCATCAGAAAGGCCCAGGTAAACACGCTTGGTCTTAACGAGAACCTGACCCTCGCCGAGCGACACATCAGCCGCCGCAGCATCGAGCACACGCACGGTCTTGCCGGCAATCACGCAACGAGCAGGCGCGGTATCGGACGAAGCGAGCACATGACGCACGCAATCGAGCGCCGCCATTTGCGGATCCAAGCGCATCTCCTGCTTAGAAATCTTGGCAGCATGGGTAACGAGCGCCTCATCCTGTTCAGTCCACACGGCAGTGCCATCGGCAAGAGAGGGAAGCGTATCGGTAAGCAGTTTGCCGCCGAGCTCAGCGAGCTCCATGGTCAGCGCCTCAGCATGCTTACCGGCAACCGAGGTCGAGGCCTGCGCACAATAGGCGCCGGTATCCACGCCATGCCCAATGCGCATAATAGAAACGCCAGCAATCTCATCACCAGCAAGAATGGCACGCTGAATAGGAGCAGCCCCACGCCAACGAGGCAGCAAGGACGCATGAACATTCACAATACCAAGCGGCGCCATATGCAGCACCTCATCAGGCAAAATACAGCCATAAGCAGCCACACAGAAAATATCAGCCTGGGCAGCCTGGAGCACCTCAACAACCTCAGGCGTCATACGATTAGCCTCAACAACCGGCAACCCCAGCTCAAGCGCCTTAGCCTTAACAGGAGACGGCTCTAGCTTCTTACCTCGCCCACGAACAGCATCGGGACGAGTAATAACGAGCGCAACCTCATTACCAGCCGCAACAAGCGAAGTCAAAGAAGGCACAGCAAAATCAGGCGTACCCATAAACACAATACGCATAAAAGTTAGTCTCCTCTCAATAACGAGCCGAGACGGCTACAAAAAAGCGTTCTTGGTCGCAAGCGCGCCCAGCCGCAAGAATAGTTCAACAGAAACAAATATACCCAAAAACAAAGAAAGAGCCGCATAAAAGCAGCCCTCCCAACAAAGCACCTATCAGCGAAGACGCCCCTCCCTGGCCCGACGGCACCCGGGCGAAACGAAGAGCGACAACGTAGTCCCTGGGATGGGGCCCACACATATCGTCCCGCGCGCAGTTTCGCAGCAAAGCGAGAATGTTTGAGCACGGGATGATATGTGTGGGCCCCATCCCAGGGACGGACAATTAACCTACTCCGTCTCGCCCGGTCGAGCGCCGCGGGCCAGGGCGTCCTGGTACTCCTTGACTGCCTTGATCCTCTGCATCGGCTTCAGTCGCTCGAACATGGTGTTGCCGTGCAGGTGATCGATCTCATGCTGCAGGCACACGCAGAACAGATCGCCCGAGGCCTCATAGCGAATCAGGTTGGCGTCCAGGTCATACGCCTCGACGACGACATGGTCGGGACGCTCGATCTCGCAGCTAATGCCAGGAATGGATAGGCAGCCCTCGCTATACGGAACGAGATGGTCGCTTTGCTCGACAATCACGGGATTGATGAGCACGTACGGGTCGTAGTCGTTCTTGTCGCTGTAGTCGCAGTCGATGGTGACGAGCTGAATAAGCTCGCCGATCTGCGGAGCAGCCAGGCCGCAGCCGCCGTTCTCGAACATCATCTTCTTCATCTTCTCGGCAAGCGCCTCGATCGCCGGGGTGATCTCCTCGATGACGGCGCACTCCTGGCGCAAACGAGGGTCGGGCGACAGTACGATTCCGTTGGCTTCCATGGCCATCCTTTCAGGTTGTTACATCAAATCATAGGCGTCGACGTCAACGCTCACGCTCACGCCGCGCACGGAGCCCACCTCTTTGAGGCAGGCGTCGATATCATCAGAGACATGGTACCCCACGGGCGACTTCACAAGCAGATGGAAGCGGTAACGGTCCTTGGCTCTCTCGATTACACACGAAGCCGGGCCCAGCACCTGCGGCACGGCACTCCCTGCCCGCAAAAAATCGGGCGCGGCGGCATGCCAGCGACGCTTAAGAAGCTTTGCAATGCGCCCAATGTAGTCCTGCGCGTCATCCGCGTTCGCCGACCACACCAAAATGTTGACCAGGCGCACAAAGGGCGGATACAGCGCGTCGCGCCGCTGGTCAAGGTCGTAGTCGGTAAAGATAGAACGGTCGTGCTCGGCGACGGCGCGAATGACCGGATCCTCGGGCAGGTAGGTCTGGATGATCACCTCACCGGGACGATCGCCGCGACCGGCACGGCCGGCGACCTGCTCCAGTAAATCGTAGGCGCGCTCCCCTGCTCTAAAATCGGGCAGCTTTAACGCAAAGTCTGCATTGACCACGCCCACAAGCGTGACCTCGGGAAAGTCGAGGCCCTTGGCAATCATCTGGGTGCCCAGCAGCACCGCGCAATCGGCGGCATCGAACTGCTCGAGCAGCTTTTTGTGCGCATCCTTGCCGCGCGTGGAATCGGCATCCATGCGGATGATGGCGACGTCCTCGGGCAGCATCTGGTGCAGTGCGTCCTCGATCTGCTGCGTGCCCAGACCCATTTTTGCAAGGTAGCGACTACCACATTTGGGGCAACGACTCGTGGGCGC
Source organism: Collinsella sp. AF37-9 (assembly GCF_003475115.1). NCBI lineage: Bacteria > Bacillati > Actinomycetota > Coriobacteriia > Coriobacteriales > Coriobacteriaceae > Collinsella > Collinsella sp. AF37-9. The sequence goes on from NZ_QROQ01000001.1 coordinate 30,983, forward strand.
GGGATACGGCTGCACGCGCCAGGAGGATCCGCATGTGTGACATTGCAGCGTGTGCGTGCGCTCGTGATACGTAAGGGCGGTGGAGCAGTGGTTGCAGGTGGGGACGCAGCCGCACTCGCGGCACATCAGGAACGGCGCAAAGCCGCGGCGGTTATGCAGCAGCACGGCCTTCTCGCGCCGCTCTACAACGCGCTCCAGGCCTTCCATCAGCGGTTTAGAGAACATTGAGCGGCTGCCGTGCGAAAACTCGCGGCGCAGGTCGGCAATGCGAACCGTGGGCAGGACCGCGTGCCCCGGGCGTTCGGGCATCTCGACGCGCGTCCACGTGGCACCGCCGTACGTTCCGCGACGGCAGCGGTCGAGCGCTTCGGCAGAAGGCGTGGCCGAGCCCAGCACGAGTGGGCAGCGGTAGCGGCGCGCCATCTCGGCCGCCACCTCGCGAGCGTGGTAGCGCGGACTGGAGCCCTGCTTGTAACTAGTCTCGTGCTCCTCGTCGATGATGATGAGGCCCAAGTCGCTGAGCGGGCAAAAGAGCGCCGAGCGGGCGCCGACCACCACGCGGGCCGCACCGCTGGCGACCATATCCCACTGGTCGAGACGCTCGCCAGCAGAAAGACGCGAATGGAAAACGGCCACCGTCTCGCCAAAGCGCGAGCGGAAGCGGCCGACGGTCTGGGCCGTCAGCGAGATCTCGGGCACCAGCACGCAGGCAGAGCGACCGGCTGCGAGCACGCGCTCGATGGCGGAGAGGTAAACCTCGGTTTTGCCGGAGCCGGTGACGCCGTCGACCAACACCACGTCGCCATGAGCGTCCAGACGGGCGCGCTCAATCTGCGCGAGTGACCGTTGCTGGCCGTTGGTAAGGGAGACCGGCGCCTTGCCGCTTGCCGAGGACAGCGTGGTCTGCTCGCTGCAGCCACGCCAGGCGCGGCGCTCCTCCACCACCACGACGCCGCGCTTTTCGAGCGCTTTGATGGTCGCCGACATGCTGTTATAGAGAAGATTAAGGTCGCGAGTCGTAACCGGGCCGCACTGCAGCGCCTCGATGAGCTGGCGCTGACGGACCGCGGTCTTGGGCGGCGTATAGTCAAAGCCTTCGGGCGTAAGCATCACCCAACGATTTTGGATAGGCTTGACGGCGGGCCGTTCAACAGTCCACGCATCGTCGTCGCCCTTGACCACACGCGGGCTGCCGCCCGGGGGCAAAAACAGGCGCAGGCACTCGGAAAGCGTCGCGACATACTCGCGGCTCATCCAGCGTGCGATGCGGGCAGCCTCGGCGGTAAAGAGCGGTTTGCTGAGGATGGCCTCGATGGGCTTGATGCGCACGGGGTCGAGGGCGTTGTTACCCTGCAGGTCGCGCAGCTCAGGCGCAATGTCGACGATATAGCCCGCGGCGGCACGGTTACCAAAGTGGACCAGGACCGTGGATCCGATCTGGACCTCGTTGGCAAGGGACTGGGGAATGCAGTAGGCGAATGGCTCGGACAGCGCTCGGGTAGGAATGTCGAGAACCACGCTCGCGTAGGCAGCGATGGGCTCAGGTGCAGGCTTAGGCTGAGCCGAGGCAGCGGCAGGCATGAGCTTCACCAGAGCCTCCTCCGGTTCCGGAGAACCAAACAGCGACAGTTGTTGAGCCATACACCACCTCTAACGAACGGACCTGAAAGGGGTGGGACAAAATAATCAGTAGAGTTTGTCCCATGGCCGATACGAGTGTCGAGCTTGTTGCGTCATTCGAACATGGGACAAACACTACTGATTATTTTGTCCCAGCAACCCACTCATCGGTACAGAAACAAGAGCCCCGCTCGGGGGAACGGGGCTCGGATACATGCGTTTACGCGTCTACTATAGCGCCATCGTGCGGGCGCGGTCGATGCGTGCCAGGCAGTCGTCGCGGCCGACGAGCGCCATGGTCTCGCCCAGCGGAGGGCTCACCATGTTGCCGCAAACGGCGACGCGCACGGCCTGGAACACCACGCGCTTCTTGAGGTCCATCTGCTCGGGAAGCGGCTCAAGCGCGGCGTCGATGTTCGCGGCTGCCCACTCGTCCACGCCCTCGAGCGCGGCCTTGGCGGCGTCCAGGATGGCACCCATGCCTTCCTTGGCCAGGCCCTTGTTGACGGATTTCTCGTCATACTCGAGCGTCTCGGCCGTAGCAAAGATGGGAGCGGCGACGGTCACGGCGTCGGCCGGCATCTTGGTGCGCGGCTTGACGATGGCGGCAAGCGCATCGATCCAATCCTCGCCGTACTCGACGTTGCCCTCGATGAGACCCGCCTCGTGCAGCTCGGGGACCATGATCTCGTCGGCAAACTGGGCATCGGACATGCCGTTGATGTACTCGGCGTTGACCCAGTCGAGTTTCTTTGGGTCGAAGGTCGCCGGGTTCTTGGAGATGCGGTCGAGCGAGAACTTGCTGGCCAGGACATCGCGCGGGATGATTGTGGTCTCGCCGTCGAGCGACCAGCCGAGCAGCGCCAGGTAGTTGACGAAGGCGTCGGAAAGGTAGCCGGCGTCGCGGTACTCCTCCACCGAGGTGGCGCCATGGCGCTTGGAGAGCTTCTTGCCGTCGGCGCCCAGGATCATGGAGATGTGGGCGAACGTGGGCACGGGCGCGCCGAGGGCCTCGTAGACCATGACCTGACGCGGGGTGTTGGACAGGTGGTCGTCGCCGCGGATGACATGGGTGATCTTCATCATGGCGTCGTCGACGACGGTCGCAAAGTTGTACGTGGGCGTGCCATCGGAGCGGAAGATCACAAAGTCGTCGAGCTCCTTGGCGTCGAAGGTCACCTCGCCGTGGACGGCATCGTGGATAACGACGTCGCCGCGGTCCTCGGGCACCTTGATGCGAAGGACGTAGGACTCGCCGGCCTCGATGCGACGGCGGGCCTCCTCGGGATCAAGATTGCGGCAACGGCGCTGATAGCCCTGGAAGGGGTCCTTGCGCTCCTGCGCGGCCTTGCGGTCGGCGTCGAGCTGCTCCTTGGTGCAGAAGCAGGGATAGGCCTTGCCCTCGTCCCAAAGCTTCTGGGCGGCCTGCTTGTACAGGTCCAGGCGCTCGGTCTGGGCGTAGGGGCCAAAATCGCCGCCCACCTCGGGACCCTCGTCCCAGTCCAGGCCCAGCCAACGCATGGCGCGCAGAATGATCTGCGTGTTCTCGTCGGTGGAGCGGGTGGGGTCGGTGTCATCGATGCGCAGGATGAACGTGCCGCCGTTAGCACGGGCGAAAGCCCAGTTATAGATAGCGGTGCGGGCGCCGCCGATGTGCAGCTTGCCCGTCGGTGAGGGTGCAAAGCGGACGCGAACGTCTGATGCCATGGAAATCTCCTCGATTGCAGGATGGATGTCTAACCGCATCAGTATAAAGCATCAAAGCAACCTCCGCACAAAGGGCACCTACCTACTCATTGGGGACAGACTTAAATGACCATTCTTTGGGCAACCTGTCGGCACTTAGGCAAGGCTGATCATTTAAGTCTGTCCCCAATGAGTAGGTGCGGAAAGGGTGTGAATGTTTGATTTACGCGCTATGATGTGCCCTTGCATAGAGAGCCCGGCGGAATGGTAACGGTCGCCGGGACACGTTTTTGAAAGGACAATCATGTCAGAAGAACTTCGTTCCATCCCGCCCCAACACGGGTCCTTTGTTTTTACGTCGGAGTCGGTGACCGAAGGTCATCCCGATAAGATCGCCGACCAGATCAGTGACGCCGTCCTCGACGCAATTCTCGCCAAAGAAATAGAGCTCCAGGAGCAGGGCTACATCGCCCCCAACGGCGTGCCTGCCAACGTGGAGAACGTCCGCTGCGCCTGCGAGACCCTCGTGACCACCGGCACCGTCATCGTCGCCGGCGAGATCCGCACCCAGGCCTACGTCGACGTACAGGAAATCGCCCGCGGCGTTATCCGTCGCATTGGCTACAACCGTGCCAAGTTCGGTTTTGACTGCGACACCTGCGGCGTTATGAGCCTCATCCACGAGCAGTCGCCCGATATCGCCCAGGGCGTCGACGAGTCCTTCGAGACCCAGACCGGCGCTACCACCGACCCGATCGACCTAATCGGTGCCGGCGACCAGGGCATGATGTTCGGTTATGCCTCCAACGAGACCAAGACCCTCATGCCCATGCCACACTACCTTGCCAGCCGCTTGGCCGAGCGCCTGGCAGCCGTGCGCCACGACGGCACCCTCGCCTACCTGCGCCCCGACGGCAAGACCCAGGTCACCGTGCGCTACGAGGAAGGCAAGCCCGTCGAGGTCACGACCATCGTCATCTCCACGCAGCACGCCGCCGAGATCGAGGACATGGGCAAGATCAAGGCCGACCTCATCGAGCACGTCATCACCCCGGTCATGGCCGCCGAGAACATGCCGTGGGACAACGCGGACATCTACGTGAACCCCACCGGCCGCTTTGTCGTGGGCGGCCCCATGGGCGACACGGGCCTCACCGGCCGCAAGATCATCGTCGACACCTACGGCGGCTACGGCCGTCACGGCGGCGGTGCCTTTAGTGGCAAGGACTGCACCAAGGTCGACCGCTCCGCCGCGTATGCCGCGCGCTGGGTCGCCAAGAACGTGGTCGCCGCCGGTCTGGCCGACCGCTGCGAAGTCGAGCTTGCCTACGCCATCGGCGTTTCCAAGCCCCTGTCAATCATGGTCGACACCTTCGGTACCGCACATGTTGCTGAGCATAAGATCGTTGAAGCCGTAGAGAAGACCTTCGACCTGCGCCCGGGCGCAATCATCCGCGACCTGGACCTGCGTCGCCCCATCTACGAGAAGACGGCAGCCTACGGTCATTTCGGCCGAGAAGACGCCGACTTCACCTGGGAGAATACCGACCGAGTCGAAGAACTCAAAGCAGCCTGCGGACTTTAAGCTAACGGCAAAAGCTACAGCCAAGAAACAACGCACCAAAAGAAGTACCGGCTCCAACCGGTACTTCTTTTTTATTTAAAGGTGGTGAAGATGAGCCGACCTGGGACATGGAATAGGTCATAGGCCTATAAATTTCGCAGCAGAGCGACTCCAACCATGTATCCTAAGTTCCGAGGGCTTTAGTATTTGGTCGATCGCGAGTTCCGCACGAGCCGGAGGCCACTTAATGTGGCCTCCGTGCGAGCAGGACTGTCCGAGCAGGCGACCAAATACTAAAGCCCTCGGAACGGCGGGACAGAGTATGCCCCGTCCCTCGGAACGACGGGATAGAACAGGAGCGCATATGGCAGGCAAGCCGCAAACACTAGCTACGACCTCGGCATTCGAGATCTTGGGGCCCGTCATGGTCGGCCCCAGCTCATCGCACACCGCCGGCGCCCTGCGCTGCGCCCAAGTTGCCGCCAGCCTGTTGGAAGGCCGCATCACCAAAGTCACCTTTGGCCTGTGGAACTCCTTCGCCCACACCTACCGCGGCCACGGCACCGACCGCGCGCTCGTCGCGGGTATCCTGGGCCTCGACACCGATGACGAGAACATCAAGCAGGCCTTCGACCTCGCGCACGAGCAGGGCCTCGAATATCACTTTGACATCAAGGGCGACGACGCCTCCATCCACCCCAACACCGTCGACATCGACATGGTCGACGACACGGGCGCCACGGCACAGGTCCGCGGTGAGAGCCTGGGCGGCGGCAAGATGCGCATCAGCCGCATTAACGGCGTCGGCGTCGACATCTCGGGCATGTACTCCACACTCTTCGTGGCGCACTACGACGTCCCCGGCGTGCTCGCCGCGCTCACCAACCTGCTCGCCTACGCCCACGTGAACATCGCCTTCTGCCGCACCTACCGCACCGAAGTGGGCGGCCAGGCCTACTCCGTCTTTGAGACCGACGGCGCGCCCGACGACACCGTTATCCCCATGCTACGCAAACTCGACAATGTCGATTACGCGACCTTTATCGAGCTCCCCGGTTCTGCCTCGTCGCTCTCCCCCGGCGTCTCGGCCAAGGAAATCTTCGACGACGGCGAGCAGCTGCTCGATGCGTGTGAGGAACAGGGGCTCAGCATCGGCGCCGTCATGGCCGTTCGCGAGGCGCGTCTGACCGGCGAGGCCCACGCCGTCGCCGCCATGCGCCGCGTGCTCGACGTCATGCGCGAGGAGACCACGGCCCCACTCGCAAATCCGCTGCGCTCACTCGGCGGGCTTATCGGCGGCGAGGCTAAACTCGTCGATGCCACAGGCCGCAACGATTTGAGTGAAAGCCTGATGGGCGTCGTCCAGACCGACGCCGTGGCCCGCGCGATGGCCGTGCTCGAGCGTTCCGCCACGATGGGTGTGATCGTCGCAGCTCCGACGGCAGGCTCCGCGGGTGTCGTGCCCGGCTGCGTGCTGGCGCTGGCCGATCACCTTCAGCTCGACGACGAGCAGGTCATGGACGCGCTCTACTGCGCAGCCGCTATCGGCCTCAACCTCACCACGAGCGCCTGCGTCGCCGGTGCCGAGGGCGGCTGCCAGGCCGAGGTGGGAAGCGCCGCCGCCATGGCAGCCGCCGCGCTGGTGCAGATGCTCGGCGGCACGCCCGAGCAGGCGCTCGACGCCAGTTCCATCGCGCTGAGTAACCTGCTGGGCCTCGTTTGTGACCCCGTCGGTGGCCTCGTGGAGGTGCCCTGCCAAAACCGCAACGCCATCGGCGTGGCAGCGGCCTTTAGTTCGGCACAACTCGCCCTCGCAGGAATTAAGAGCCTGGTTCCGTTTGACCAGATGGCACATGTCATGCTCTCAGTGGGCCACGCGTTGCCGGCCACGCTGCGCGAGACGGCAAAGGGCGGCATCGCGCAGGCTCCGGCCGCACTTTCAGCCTGTGCAAAATGCGGTGTGTGCGGATAACGGCTAAGAACGACTCAAAGGTGGGACAAATGTCCCACCTCTTTTGAATGCCACCGTTTCCGTACCACAAACAGCAGGGCAATCGCTATAATGCAAGCCCAGTAAAAACACGATGAGCCGCAAGGCGAAATTCGAAGGATATGCATACGATGTCGCAAAACGATCGAACTCAACTGATTCCCGATCCGCAGCAGCCGAGCAGGCACACCGGCGGCGTTCAGTCGCCGCGTCCTATCGCGCCGAGCCACGGTCAGCAGCGTGGTGCGGCAAACGCTTCTCAACGCCCGAACCAACAGCGACAGCATCGTCAACAACGTCAGCAGCGCCAGGCAAACGGCAATGCGCCCAAGCAGCCCCCAACGCACGCCCGAGGCGATCGCGGCCCCGCGCGCAAGTCCCCCGAGAACAATAAGTCAGGCAAAAAGACGACGCTCTTTGTCGTCTTAGGTCTTATCGTCATTGTCTATATCGTAGGCATCGTAGCGTTTTCACAGGTAGCCTACCCCAATACCACCATCGCCGGCGTCGACGTCTCGTTCTCCAACGCTTCGTCTGCCGCCACCAAGGTCAACTCGGCATGGAAGCACTATAAGCTCACCGTGACAGGCGATGACTTTAGCTGGACCTATCAGCCCGAGTCCGATGAGCCCATTGTCGACGGCGAAGCTGCCGCAAAAGAGATTATCAGCCACAACGAAGCCTTTGTATGGCCGGTCCGCCTTGTGGAATCCTTAAGCGGCAAAACCAAAACAACCGCTACCTCCAACGAAGTCGATCTTGATCAAGACGTCGACCTGTCCATGCTCTCCGACACCTTTGACCAAAAGAAGTTTGAGAAGGATCTGGGCGCCGCCATCGACGAGTTTAACGAGGGCCGTTCGGGCACGTTCGAGGCCAATAGCTCCTATGACGAGCAGGCCGGCAAGTTTGCCGTCGAGAAGGCGCGCTCCAACGAAAAACTCAACCGCGAGCATGTCATTAAATATGCCGAGCTCGAGCTTGCCTCGCTGGCCGAGACCGTAGATCTTTCCAAGCTCGGCAACGATGCCTATGAGCCGCTCAATGGAACGCTAACCGATGATCAGATTCAGGCCGCATGCGATGCCGCCAACAACTTCCTGGGCGTCAACGTGACCCTCAAGCTCAACGGCGAGGATGCCGGCAAGGTTGATGGCAGCTCCGTATTGCAGTGGATCAGCTTTGCCGATCCGGCCAACCCCACGCTCGATACGTCGCAGATCAGCAGCTGGGCAGCCGAACTCGCCAACGGCTTTAATACCGTGGGCTCCACTCGCTGGTGGACGCGCGCCGATGGCAAGCAGTGCGCCGTCGAAGGCGGCGACTTTGGTTGGTCCATCGACAGCAGCTCGCTCGCCAAGCAGGTCGAGGACGCCATTAACAACAAGCAGACCGGCGAAATCGAGATCAAGTACTCCCAGAAGGCCGACACCTTTACCGCAAAGGGAGAGCCCGACTGGAAGGCGTATATCGACGTCGACCTGTCCGAGCAGCACGCGCGCTACTATGACGAGAGCGGAAATATCGTTTGGGAGGCCAACTTTATCTCGGGCAAGCCGGGCGAGGACGCCACGCCCGAGGGCGTCTGGCAGATCAACAGCAACGACGGCGGCAGCACCCTGATCGGAGCCAAGGACCCCGAGACCGGCAAGCCCAAATACGAGAGTCCGGTGAGCTACTGGATGCCGTTTGAGGGCAACATGATCGGCTTCCATGATGCCACCTGGCAAAACGACAAGAGCTTCGATAACGCCGAGTCGTACAAATGGTGCGGCAGCCACGGCTGCATCAACCTGCGCCTGGCAGACGCCAAGGCACTTCACGACTGCATCAAAGTCGGCCTGTGCGTGGTCGTGCACTCGTAGTGCAACGCGCACATTCATACAACGTGGAACCGCTGCGACCAATCTAACAGTTCCGAAAGAAACCGTTCTATGCGCCCGCCCCAACCGGTGGGCGCATATAATTATCGAGGTTCTTTCTATAAAGGAGACGCTATGCCGAATGTCCCCACGATCACCCCGGGCCCAGATGATACCGAGCGCACGCCCGAAGGTGCCACCGAAACGATTCCTCTGATTACAAACGTACATGCCGATAAGCAGAGCGGACGCGCGAACGATGCGACCGAGATTTCCGATGAAGAGGCATATGCCAAGCTCAAGGCAAAACGTGCCGAACATCGACGCAAAAAGCTCATCCGACGCGGCATTGCGGCCGGCGTCGTGGCCGCCATTGTGCTCATCGCCGTTGTCGTGACCTTAGCCATCAACGCACGGCCCGCAGGCAACAACGGGCCGGTGACCGACATGGTGACCGAGGGCACGTTTACCACAACGGTCGAGGCGAAAGGCCAGCTCAAACCCATTTCGTCCTCAGTGGTCTCCCCTTCTGTCGACGGTACGGTCGATTCGATCAACGTGCAGGCAGGCCAATCCGTCAACGAGGGCGACGTGCTTATGACCATTAAAAACGACGAGCTCGATCGCAACGTTGCCGAGGCGCAGCGTGCAGTTGCAGCCGCCCAGGAAGACCTCGCCAACGCGCAGAAAGCCGCAACCGCCGCGCAGACCACCCCAACGACGGACGTCGATGGAGCTTCCGCAGCGGCTGGCGTCTCCGCCGCATCAGCGGACACGAACGCCGTATCGGCCGCGCAGCGCAGCCTGGCATCGGCCCAGGCAAACCTCGACCAGGCGAACGCCAAGGCCGCCAGTCGCACGGTCACGGCCCCGAGCTCGGGTAGTATCGTGGAGCTCAACGCCAAGGTGGGCGCCACGGTAACAGGCGGCATGATCATGGGCGAAAGCGATACGAGCGGCGGCAAACAGTGCATGCAGATCGCCGACCTATCCAAGATGAAGGTGACCGTGCAGGTGGGCGAAAAGGACATCGCCAAGATCGCCGTTGGGCAGAGCGCCAACGTCACGTATCCCGCGTTTCCCGATATCGTGAGCCAGGGCACCGTCACGGCTATCGCCTCGGTGGCAAACTCTGACGCCGCCAACGGTGACGGCAGCAGCGTAACCTTTAACGTCGACATTCTCATAGAGGCGCCCGACGCGCGCCTGAAGCCGGGCATGACGGCCGAGGTATCAGTGGTGACCGAGCAGCTCGACGACGTGGTGATGGTGCCGACGATGGCGCTCATGACCGAAGACGGCGAACACTATTACGTCAACGTGGCGACTGATGACGAGGGCAAGCAAACCCGTCGCGTGAAGGTGACAGTCGTGACGCAAAACGACAACGAAGCCGTAGTCGGCAAGACACAGGTCAAGCGCGACGACCAGGGCAACGAGATCAACCCCAACGTGCCGGTTACCAAGTTGCGCGATGGCGACACCCTCGTCATGGACACCGGAGCGGACGCAACGGCTGACGGCGGCTACGGCGCGGATTCGGGCAGTATGTCTGCCGACGAGGGCATGTAATGCGTCCCGTTATCGACATCCGCAACGTGCACCGCATCTTTGAGAGCGAGGCAGGTTGCGCCCACATCCTGCATAACGTGAGCCTGGCGGTAAATCCCGGCGAGTTCGTCGCCATTACCGGCCCTTCGGGCTCGGGAAAATCAACGCTCATGAACATCCTAGGCTGCCTGGATAAGCCGACGGCGGGCGACTACTACCTGCAAGGGCTCAACGTGGCCGAGCTCGATGATGACGAGCTCACCGAAGTTCGCGCCCTGAGCATTGGCTTTGTCTTTCAGAGCTTCAACCTGCTGCCGCGCCTGTCGGTTATCGAAAATGTGATGCTGCCGCTGGCCTACACCAATGTGTCCCGTAGCCAGCGCGAAATGCGCGCCGTGCACGTGCTGCAGGCCGTCACGCTGCCCGTCGACCACTGGGACCACCGCATATCCGAGCTCTCGGGCGGCCAGATGCAGCGTGTCGCCATCGCGCGCGCCCTCGTCAATGACCCGCCCATCATCCTGGCCGATGAGCCAACGGGAAACCTAGACTCCGCCACCGGAGCGCTTGTGATGGAGACCTTCCATAAGCTCCAGAAGCGCGGCAAAACCATCGTGCTTATCACACACGACCCCGGCATCGCCGCCGAGGCCGACCGTGCCGTGACCATCCGCGACGGTCGCATTCACGACGGCGCGTATATTCCACATGCACCGCGGACCCTACGCAGCGCCGTAGATAGCCTGCCCATGATTTCCGCCCCCGCCAACCCGCCGAAAGGAGTGGTGGCATGAGCGCCCGCGATCTCATCCAGGAAGCCCTTCACTCGCTCGAAGCCAACAAGGGGCGCAGCCTGCTCACCATCCTGGGCATTGTCATCGGCATCGCCTCGGTAATCGCCATGACTTCGCTCATCGGCGGCATCCAAAACAGCCTGGTCAACAGTCTGGGTCTCAATGCGGCACGCATGGTGCAAATCTATTCGTCGCAAGAACTCACCGAGTCGGACATCGAGAAGCTTCAAAAACTGGTGCCGCAGATAGAGCAGATCGGCATTGTCGACAGCGCGTATACCGAGTACAAGACCGGCGATAAAAGCTATACCGTCATGGCACAAGGTGTCGATAGCGACATGCTAGACGCCGTGGGGGCCAGCAAGCTCGTTGCGGGGCGCACCTATTCCCAGGCCGAGTCCCAGTCAGGCTCGCGCGTGGCGCTCATCAGCCGCAACGGCGCCGATCAGCTTTACGGCAACGAACAGGATGCGCTGGGGAAAACCATCAAGGTGTCCAACGGCGAGGTGCAGATTGTAGGCGTGATAGATGGTGGCAGCGACTCCATGGGCTCGCTCACGCTGTATATGCCACGCGAAACCATCTCCGGCCTGTTTGGTGACGAGAATCCTTCATTCCCCAGCGTGACGGCACTTGCCGCCGAGGGCACGGACATGGATGAGCTCTGCAAGACCATCGAGTCCAAGGTGCACGCGATAAAGGGCATCGCGGAGGAGGATGAGTACGACAGTGTATCGGCGACATCCATGAAAAGCGCCATCGATGCACTCAACTCCTTTATGGGCGCGTTCTCGCTCATCATGGGTGCTGTCGCCAGCATCTCGCTGCTTGTCGGCGGTATCGGCATTATGAATATGATGCTCACCAACGTGACTGAGCGCATCCGCGAGATCGGCATCCGCCGCGCTCTGGGCGCCAGTCGTCGCGATATTACCGCCCAGTTTTTGGCCGAGTCCTCGGCGCTGTGCGTCACCGGCGGACTGTTGGGTGTCCTGATTGGCTATCTGCTGGCCTGGGCTCTTGCGATGTTTGCCTCCGGATCCGGGATTCTTGGCGAGCTCGGTGCCAGCGGGCAAATCACACCGAGTTTTTCAATCGCCACGGTGCTGCTGGCCTTCGCCGTCTCCGTCGGCATCGGCGTAATCTTTGGCTTCTACCCCGCTCGACGCGCGGCAAAGCTCAACCCGGTGGAGTGCCTACGCTACCAGTAAGTCACCACCAACAAGTTGCGGTGAATTAGGGACTGAATATGCTATCTAGCAGCAAAAACAGACACTATTTCACCGCAACTTATTGAAGGGCTGCTTGCGCCGGTTCCGGGCGTCGTCCTCGAGCTTTTGGCGGATGACGGGCTTGTACGGGTCGAGCTTGCTCGGGGCGCTCCTCCTCGCGGGCGAGAGGGCGCGCAGGCGTGGCGAGCGCCTAGCGCGCGAGCTCCCGTAAGAGCGCGTCTTCCACTTCCCGAAGCGAAAGGGCTCCGCCTCCCTCGGCGGGACGGGCGACCACGATACAGTGCGCTCCCACGCCGCGCGCGGAGGCGATCTTCTCGGCCGTGCCGCCTACGGTTCCCGAGTCCTTGGTCACAAGCCACTGGGCGCCCACCTGCCGAAGCATCGCCTCGTTGAGCTCGCGGGTGAAGGGCCCCTGCATGCCGATGACGTGCGACGGCGAGAACCCCGCGTCGATGCACTTCGTTATAGCACCGGGCAGCGGGAGCACACGCACGAAGAAGCGCTCCGCGAAATCGGCAACGCGTGTGTAGGGAGCAAGCTCCTTGCTCCCCGTCGTGAGAAGCGCGCGACCCGGGTTCTCGGAGAGAAAGCGCGCCGCACAGGCGATCGACGCGACCGACACGACGCCTTTGGGCAGCGCCTCGACCGGGCGCGCAAGGCGCAGGCATCGTGCACCCACAGCGAGCGAAGCGGCCCGGATGTTGCCGCTTGCGAGCGTAGCGAAGGGGTGCGTGGCGTCGACGACGATGCGCGCGCCGGAAAGCTCGCGCTCCATGTCGGCCTCGTCGAGCCTGCCCGCATGCACCTCGATGCCCGGAAGCTCGCCCAAAAGCTCGCCTCCGTACTCGGTTGCCGCGTAGGCACGGGCGGGGATGCCCGCCCCGCTCGCCCATTCGCACAGAAGGCGGCCCTCGGTGGTGCCGGCGAAGATGCGCAGCGCCGGCGCGGATGCGGGCGCCGTCACTTCGGGCCGCCTGGGCGCGTGATCTGGTAGAGCAGCGCGTTCATAATGGCGGCCGCCACGGTCGAGCCGCCCTTGCGACCCCTCGCGACGATGGCCGGCACGCGTCGCGCGAGTAGCTCCTCTTTCGCCTCGACCACGTTCACAAACCCGACCGGCACCCCAACGACGAGCGCGGGCGCGATCTTCCCCGCGTCCATGAGCTCGGCGAGGCGCAGAAGTGCTGTGGGAGCGTTGCCGACGGCCACGATGAACGGACCCTCGATGCCGCAAGCTTTGTCCATGCTCGCAACGGCGCGAGTCGTGCCCGCGGCGCGCGCAGCCGAGGCGACATCAGGGTCGGCCATGTAGCACACGGCCTTGCAGCCGAGCTTCGCGAGCGCGGGCTTGCTTATGCCTGCGAGCGCCATGTTCGTGTCGGTGAGCACCGTGGCCCCTGCGCGTAGTGCGTCGAGCGCACAGTGCGCGGCGTCATGGGTGAACACGAGTGAATCGGCGTACGAGAAGTCGGCAGTGGTGTGGATGACGCGCTTCACGACAGGCTCTTCGAGCGGCGGGAACGTCCGGCCGCCGAGCTCTTCGGTGATGATCTCGAAGCTGCGCCGCTCGATGTCGCCGGGCGCCATCTCCTTGGAATCCATCTAGTACTCCACTCCTTCCCTTGCACATATCCCCTGAGCGTAGGGGTGTTTCTCGCACCGCATCTCGGTTATGTAGTCGGCCTTGTCCACGATCTTGCGGGAAGGTGCGCGCCCGGTGAGCGCCATTTCGATGCCGCGCGCGGACATATCGAGCGCGCGGTCCACGAGTGCCTCGTCGACAAGCCCCTTCGAAAGTGCGTCGAGCGCCTCGTCGAGCACGAGCAGCCCCTCCTGCGCGCCCTCGAGCTCGGCGAGCGCGGAAGCGAGGTTCCCATCGTGCAGCTCGCGCGTCGCGACAAGTTCTTCCGACGTCATGGACCAGGTAAACTTGTCCGACGCCTTCCCCGCGAACACGGGCACGCCGAAATGCTCGGCGAGCAGGCGCACCTCCCCGCTTTCGCCGTCTTTCAGGAACTGCACGACGACGACGCGGCGGCCCGCGGCGAGCATGCGAAGGGCGAGGCCCATCGCCGCCGTGGTCTTGCCTTTGCCGTCGCCATGATACACGTGGATCATACGCCCTCCTCGATAATGCGGTAGACATACTCCATGTCGAGCGCCCCGCGCACGGAGTCGGCCAGGCGGTCGAACTCGCGCGCACGGTGATCGGCCGCGGACACCGCGCCCTCAGCACCCACGACGCTCTCGGGCAGGCCGCGCATGCGCGCGAGCGAGCGCGCGAGGGCGAGTGCCACCCCCGGTTCGTCGAACAGGCCGTGGAGATAGGTTCCGAACACGTTTCCGCAGGCCGCGCCTTCTGGTTTGCCGCCAATCGTGCCCGCAGGGGCGCAGGAGACGGTCGTTTCGCCGTCGTGAATCTCGTACCCGCGCGCCGTCATGCCGTTCCACACCGAGAACGCGCCTTGGGCACCCGTGATGCGCAGCTCCGACTGGGCGAGGTGCTTTTCTTCCTTGAACACCGTACTTGCAGGGATGAGCCCGAGCCCGCGCGCGGTGCCAACGCCTTCCCTGCCGTGCGGGTCGGAAAGCTCGTCTCCCAAAAGCTGGTAGCCTCCGCATATGCCGAGCACCGGCGTGCCCGCGCCCGAAAGCGCGCGTACACAGGCTCCGATGCCGCTAGCCGCAAGCCAGCGCGCGTCGTCAAGCGTGGTCTTCGAGCCGGGGAGCACCACAAGGTCGGGCCGGCCCAGATCGGTCGTCGAGGAAACGTAGCGCACGCCCACGCCGGGCACGCGCGAAAGCGGGTCGAAGTCGGTGAAGTTCGACAGGTGCGGAAGGCGCACGACGGCGACGTCGATGACGCCGCGCGCCTCGCGGGCAGATAGGCGCGGCGCGAGCGAGTCCTCGTCGTCCAGGTCGAGCGTAAGATACGGCACGACACCCACGACGGGAACCCCGCACATCTTCTCGAGCGGGGACAAACCCGGGCGCAGGATTTCCACATCGCCGCGGAACTTGTTCACCACAAGCCCCCGCAAAAGCGCGCGGTCCTCGGGCGCAAGGAGCGCGACCGTGCCGTAGAGCTGGGCAAATACCCCGCCCGGGTCGATGTCGCCCGCAAGCAGCACGGGGGAGGACACGGCGCGCGCGAGCCCCATGTTGACGATGTCATTTTCGGTAAGGTTGATTTCGGCGGGGCTGCCGGCGCCCTCGATGACGATGACGTCGTTTTCCTCCGCGAGCGAATCGAACGCCTCCAAAATCTGCGGCATGAGCGCCTTCTTTCGCGCGAAGTAGTCCCTCGCAGCGAAGGCTCCCTGCGCCTTGCCGGCCACGATGAGCTGGCTTCGGTGGCCGCTTTCGGGCTTGAGCAGGATGGGGTTCATGCGCACGTCGGGCGCGATGCCGCACGCCTCGGCCTGCATGATCTGGGCGCGCCCCATCTCGAGCCCGTCGGCCGTGACACCGCTGTTGAGTGCCATGTTCTGGCTCTTGAAGGGAGCCACGCGCAGGCCGTCCTGCGAAAGCACGCGGCACAGCCCAGCCGCAAGCAGGCTCTTCCCCGCGTTCGACATGGTGCCCTGGATCATGATGGGCTTCGCCCTACCCACGGGTATCGACCTCCTTCGCCGAGCCTCGGCCATCCGCGCCCGCCATAGCGCCGCTGAAAGAAGCGCCGCCCCGTTCGTCGGGTTCGCCTTCGCCCGATGCGCCTTCCGCCCGAAGCGCACGGCCGAACGCCATCGCAAGCCGGGCATTCTCCTTGCGCGTGCGCACCGCGACGCGGCACCAGAAACGGGACAGTACCGAAAACGAGTCGCACGTGCGGACCAAAACCCCCTGTTTATACAGGCGCTCGGGGATGTCTTTCGCCGGCGTGCGGACTAAAAGGAAGTTCGCATCCGACGGCACGACGGAAAGCCCGAGCGAGGAGAGCTCGTGGGAAAGCCACGCTCGCTCGCCCGCCAATACATCGCGCGTGCGCGAGACGTATTCGACGTCTTCCAGGGCGGCGATACCCGCGGCCTCGGCGACCGAAGAGACGGGCCACGCCTGCCCCGCCCGGCGAATCCCCTCGATGAGTTGGGCGTTTCCGCTGATCAGATATCCCAACCGCAACCCCGCCATTCCGTAGAGCTTGGTGAACGCGGAGAGCACGGACACATGGCGCGAACACGCGGCGCGTGCGGCCACGCTCCTTTCGCGGGCGTCGGGCGCAAATCCGAGGAAGCACTCGTCCACGACGAGCAGCGCGCCCACCTGCTCGCAGCGGCAAGCCGCGGCATCGATCACACGGGGGTCGACGAGGCGCCCCGTCGGGTTGTTCGGATTGCAGAGGTACGCCACGTCTCCCGGCCCCTCGATCGCGCGGGCGAAGGAGGCGGGCACGTCGAAGTCGTCCGCTTCGGAGAGCGGGAACTCCTGCACGCATGCGCCGTAGTACGATGCCGCCTCCGCATATTCAGAGAACGTCGGCGCGCACACGACGATGCGTTTCGGGCGCACCGCCGCTGCGAGCCGCCAGATGATGTCGGACGCGCCCGCGCCGCAGACGATAGTATCTTCGGGAATGCCCTGGTCGCGCGCTAGCGCGCGAACGAGGGCGAGGCTTTCCCTATCGGGGTAGGCGTCGATTCGAGAAAGCGCCTTGCAAGCTGCGGCGACGGCGCGCGGCGAGGGGCCTGCCGGATTCACGTTCACCGAGAAGTCAATGAGGTCGGAGGCACCCCCTTCGCAAGCGATGCCGAGCGATTGCGCGCTGCCCCCATGCGTGCGGGCGCGCAGGATTCCCCCGGCAGCCCGGGGCGCGGCGTGGTCTTTCCTCATGCCATCGCCCCCACGGCGAGTACGACCGCCGCGCGCGCGGCGCCGAAGACGACGAGCGCGCATACGGACGCGGCGAGCATGAGCCTTGTCGCCCGGGCGATGTCGCCCCACTCGATTTCGCGGGACGCGTCGCCTATCGTCGGTTTCTCAACGAGCTTGCCGAAATACACCGCGGGTCCTGCCAGGCGCAGTCCGAGCGCACCCGCGCACGCCGACTCGGTCTGCGCCGCGTTCGGGCTCGCATGGCGACGCCTGTCGCGGCGCCAGATGCGCGCCGCCCCGCGCGCGTCGAGCCCGACGATCGGGCACACGGCGATCATGAACAGGGCCGATAACCGCGAGGGAATCCAGTTCACCGCATCGTCGAGGCGCGCCGAGGCGCAGCCGAAGTCGATGTAGCGCTCGTTTTTGTAGCCCACCATGCTGTCGAGCGTGTTCACCGCCTTGTACGCCATGCCCAAGGGCGCACCCCCGATCATAAGGTAGAAAAGCGGCGCGATGACACCGTCGCTCGCGTTCTCCGCCACCGTTTCCACGGCGGCGCGCGCGACGCCCTGCTCGTCGAGAACAGACGTGTCACGTCCCACGATGAGCCCGACGGCTTCGCGCGCCGCGACAAGTCCGCCCTTCGAGAACGCGCGGGCAACGGCCAGGCTCTGGCGGCGCAGCTCGCATGCCGCGAGAATCTGATAGCTCGCCCATGCCTCGGCCACGAAGCGCAAGCCGGAGTGAACCATGCCGCAAAGATGCAGGATTCCCCAGGTCAAAAGCCCACACGCAAGCGGAAGCGCCACGGCGAGCACAAGCCCTGCGGCGCGCGTACCCGCGGACGTTTGCGGGAATGCGCGCCGCAGGCGGCCTTCGGCCCACGTGATCGCGCGCCCCATGGCGACGACGGGATGGGGAAGCCAGCGCGGGTCGCCGAAGGCAAGGTCGGCCGCGAACCCGGCGGCGACGGCAAGAATCGTCATCACCGGGCATCGCCCCCCGAAGCGGGGCGAACGTCGCGAAGGCAGCGCCCATCCCAAGTGGCGGCCCATGCGCCGCCCGGCTCGGTATGCACGTCGAAGTATCCCATTTTCGGGACAGCTAGCTCGGAGAGCAGAGCTTTCACGGTACCCGCGTGAACGACGAAGACGGCGCGCCCACTCCCCTGGGCGCGCTCCGATTCGCACGCCTCCCGAAACGCCGCGATGACGCGGCGGGTGAAATCGCTCTTGCCCTCGCCATGCGGGCAGCGCGTCTCGCACCAGGAGTCTACCCAGGCGCGATAGCGCGCATCCTCTTTAAGCTCGGCGGCGCTTCGCCCCTCGAAGTCGCCGAAATCCATCTCGCGCAGACCGGGGCACGCCATAAGCTCCGCGTTCGGGAAGAGGATGCGCGCCGTCTGGTCGGTGCGGGCCATGCCGCTCGTGATAACACGGAACACGTCACGATCGCACGCGAGGTCGCGCAAAGCGCGCTCGCCCGCACTCGACAGGGGCTCGTCGGTGCCCGCCCCGCTGTAGCGATGGTCTTCCGTGCCCGCCGTGGCACCATGGCGCACGAAGACGACTTCCAAAGGCGCACCCGCGCCCTGCGTCCCTCGAGGTGCATCGGCAAGGTTTCCTTTGATGACCTGGGGAATCCCGCACGTCATGCGCACGACGACGTCGGCGCGCGCAGCGAGCGCGCATCCCAGGCGCCCCGCGCGCTCGCGCCATTGGGCGTCTTCCGCACTCATGGGGACGACCCCCGAGCCGACCAAGGGCAGAATCACTGCGTCGAAGCCGATCAGCCGCTCGAGCGCCCGGTCAGCGTCGAGCGCGCGTACGAGTTCCTCAGCACGGTATGCGACGCGGCCGGCAAAAGCCGCGGGCACGCCGCCCTCCGCAAGCTGCGCCGCGTCGACGAAATCGTCCGCCGCGAACCCGAGTTTTTCGCGCACGAAGGTCCTCTTCCCCGAATGCGCGCCACCTACCACGAGCATCATAGGAGCATGCCCCCCACCACCAGCATGGCAAGCATCGCGAGCTCGGCCCATTGCAGAAACCATCCGGCCAAATCCCCCGTCACCCCGCCGAAGCGGGACAGGGCAACATGGCGGTACCACGCGAGCACCAAAAGCCCCGCCACCGCCATAAAGGCGCCGACGGCCTGAGCGCACGCGACCATCCCTGCAGCCGAAGCCGCAGCGAAAGCGCAAAGCGGCACGACGATCGCCGCGCGCTTCTTCGCAGGCGAGAGCCCCGCGGCCATGCCGTCCGCCCGCGCGGCAGGCCAGCATTCAACGGCGAGCCCCGAAAGCGAGCGGGAGAACACGAGAGAGCACAGAAGCGCGAGGAACGCCCCCGCCGTAAGCGACAGCGCGGTGAAAAGGGAAAACTGCAGAATAAGGTACACAACAACACCGATGACCCCGAAGGCGCCCGCTCGCGGGTCGTGCATGATCTCGAGCTTTCGCTCGCGCGGGGCCCAACTTGCAAGCGCATCGGAGGTGTCGCAGAGCCCGTCTAGGTGGATGCCTCCCGTCACCGCCACAGGCAGCGCCACGAGCACGGCCGCGACGATGGTCGCGGGCACGCCGAGCAAGTTCGCCACGTACCCCCACGCCGTCATGAGGAAGCCTTCCGCAAGGCCCACCAGGGGAAACGCGGCAAGCGCATGGGTTGACCCGAAATCGGTCCAGGCCGATTTCGGGACGGGGATGCGCGAGAACGTTCCGAACGCCGCGCCGATTGCCTCTACTATCTTCACCTTGTAGGTCCTTCGCCTTTCATCCACACGGGAATCCCGCATACCACTTCGACTGCGCGGTCGGCCAGCGCCGCCACACCCGCGTTCACGCGCGCGAGCGCGCGCCTCCATGCCTCGGTCCCTTCATCGTAGCGCATCCCATCGGCGAACACGTCGACGGTGACCACCACCGTATACGCAGCGGCCTGAGCGAGCCGTTCAATGCCTCCGAGCACCTCGCGCGCCGCAGCGTCGGGGTCACGCGGGGACAAGCCGCCTTCCGCGAAGAGCTCGTTCGCAACCAGGTTGCCCACGTCCTCCAAAAGAAGCGTGCAGCCGCGCGGAAGCCCGGGCACTGCGGCGCCCACGTCACGCGTGCACTCGAGGGTAGAAAACCCCTTGCCCTCGCGCAGCGCCCGATGGCGCGCGATGCGGCGGGCGCCCTCTTCCCCGAAGGGCTCCATCGTTGCCAGGTACACGCGGGGGCCGTCGTGCCCGAGGCACAGGGACTCGGCGTAGGCGCTCTTGCCGCTCGCGGCGGCGCCGATGACGAGTGTCACCGTCATTTCCCGGCCTCGAAATGCTCGTAAGCAGCCATGCCAGTCGCCGTGAACGTCTTCCCATCCCGGTACACGCGCAACGCCGAATCCAGAAGGGGCAGATACGCCATGGCGCCCGCGCCCTCGCCCAAGTGCATGCCTGCGTCGAGTGGTGCCTTTATGCCGAGCTCGCGAAGGAGCTCCTGGCTTGCGGGTTCGCTTGATGCGTGGGTGCCCACGAGGTAGCCCAAGGCGTTGGGGCACAGGCGCGCCGCGCACAGGGCCGCCGTGCAGGATATGACCCCGTCGAGGAGCGCCGGCGCCTTCGAGGCCGCGGCCCCCAGGTAGAAGCCACACATCGCCGCGATGTCGAAGCCGCCCACCTTCGAGAGCACGTCGATCGGGTCGGCGGGATCGGGCGAGTTCGCGTCGATAGCGCGCTCGACCACGTCGCGCTTGCGCGCGAGCGATGCGTCCGAGAGCCCCGCGCCGCGCCCGACGAGGCTCCGCGCGTCCGCCCGGATGAGCACTGCGGCCACCGCCGCCGAGGTGGTCGTGTTGCCGATGCCCATCTCGCCCGAGGCCAGAAGGCGCACGCCGGCGCGGGCAAGCCCGCACGCGACGGCGATACCGACCTCGATCGCGCGCACGGCCCCATCGCGAGACATAGCGGGGCCGTGCGCGATGTTGCCGCTCCCCCGCCGCACGTTCGCGCGCACCATGCGCGCGTCTTCTATGCCCCGGGCCATACCCACGTCGACGGGCACGACCTCGGCACCCGCGAACGCCGCCATGCGGCAGGCGCTCGTGGCCCCCTCGCACATGTTGCGCGCGACGGCTCGCGTCACGTCTTGCCCGCTTTGCGACACGCCTTCGGCAACGACCCCGTTGTCGGAGAAGAATACCGCGAGCGCACGGGGAAACTCGGCCACCTCGGCGCTCCCCTGAGCTGCGGCGATACACGCGACGGCGTCTTCAAAGTCGCCCAATCCCCCCAAGGGGTGCGCGATGGAATCCCACGCGGCGTACGCGGCGGCGCGGGCACACTCGTCTGCGGGCGCGATCCGGGAAAGCGTGGCTTCGAGCACGGCGCCCGGCGCCGACGAGAACGCACGCTCGACTTCCTCGCGGATGCAGGCAAGCGCGGTTTCGGTTGCTTCAGCCATGCAGTCTCCTCTCTACGAACGACGCTGCGGCAGACGCGAACGCGCGCGCAACGTCGGGGTTCGCAGGATAGTACACATGCGGGAAGCCCGCCACCAGGGACGGGGTAGTCGTCATGCACGGCCAGCCCTTGTCGCGCCGGGGCTTCTGCGCCCAAAAGTCGCCGCCCGGGTAGGCGGACTGCCAGTAGTGGAACTCGTGCGCGCGGATGCGTGTGCCGCGCGGCCCGTAGAGCCCGTCGCGTTGGGAAGTGAGCTCCACGTACCCGAAATGGGACAGCCTTCCCCCGTTCTCGCTTGCGCCCTCAAGGGCGCCCGCAACAGGCCAGCGCCGCCCCTCGCTATCGGCGATTTCGCGCTGCAGGTACAGAAACCCACCGCATTCGGCGACCGTCGGCATGCCGGATTCCACCGCGCGCCGCACCGCCTCGCGCATCGGCGCGTTCTCGGAGAGCTGCCGCGCATGGAGTTCCGGGTAGCCGCCCCCCAGATAGAGGGCGCTTGTCCCCCGGGGCAACTCGCTATCACACAAGGGGCTGAAAAAGGCCAGCTCGCAACCCAGGTCCTCGAGCGCGCGCAGGTTCTCCTCGTAGTAGAACGAGAACGCCTCGTCACGCGCGACGGCGACGATGGGCCGCGCTCCCGCGATCGGCTCCAACCGGTAAGGTTCCTCGCGGATATCGGGTGCCGTCACCGCTATTTCGAGCAAGCGGTCGACGTCGACGCTCTTTTCCACCAGCTCGGCCATCTTGTCGATGCGCGCGGAGAGCTGCTCGACCTCGTCGGCGGTCACAAGCCCCAGATGCCGGCTTTCGAGCGAGAACGCCTCGTCGGCGGGGATATTCCCCAAAACCGCGACGCCCGTGTGCTTCTCGATCGCAGGCTTCGCGTAGGCGCAGGCAGCGGCGCTCGTCTTGTTCAGCACGACGCCGCGCACGTTCGCACAAGGCAGGAACTCGGCGATGCCGCGGATTACGGCGGCGAGCGATAAAGACGCCCCGCGCCCGTTCACCACTAAAACGACCGGCGTTTCCGTGTCGCGCGCAACCTGGTAGCTGCTCGCGTAGGCCACGCCGGGCGCCATGCCGTCGTAGAAGCCCATGACCCCCTCGAGCACCGCGACATCCGCGCCCGCGGCGCCGCGTGCGAGCAGGGCGCGCAGCGTCGGGGCGTCGGTGAAGAAACCGTCTAAGTTGCCCGAGCGCGCACCCACGACGCGGCGATGAAAGAGCGGGTCAATGTAGTCGGGGCCGCATTTGAAGGCCGCGCATGCAAGGCCGCGGCGCGCGAGCGCGCGCAGGAGCGCACACGTTACGACCGTCTTGCCGCTCCCGCTCGAGGGCGCAGCGACCATGAAGCGCGGGATGGACGTGCTCACCGGGCACCGCCTTCCCCACCTGCACCACGCGCGCTGACGAGGAACACGGGGTTTTGCGCCTTCATAAGATGATGCGAGCCTACAGCCTCGGCACGGGCGGCCGACACCTGGCACGCCTCGAACCCCTTAAAGCGCGAACCCGAGAGGAGCGCGCACGCCTCAGTGAGTGTCTCAATGGTGACGCATGGCACACACAGGCGAACCTGCGAATTCTTCTCGAGCGCCGCCTCCACGATGGAGGGAAGCTCGCCCGCGCTCCCGCCGACGAACACGGCGTCGGGGACGGGCAGTTTCGCGAGCGCTTCGGGAGCGACGCCGGGGACCGCATACACGTTGCCGCACCCGAATGCATCCGCGTTCTCTCGGATGAGCCGCACGCCGGTCGCGTTGCGCTCGACCGCCCATACCGACCCCGCTCGCGCGACGAGCGCCGCCTCGATCGACACGCTCCCCGTGCCGGCGCCGACGTCCCACACGGTGTCGGTCGCGGTAAGGCGCAGCTTCGCGAGCGCGACGGCTCGCACCTCCTGCTTGGTCATGGGAACGTCACCGCGGATGAAGAGCTCGTCGGGAATGCCCGAGGAAGCGTACGGCCAGCGGGAGCTCGCGGCGCGGGATGCGCCCGCAGAGTCCACCACGGAAGAAGTCGCCGCGGGCGCAGACGCGCCGGCCGGCGCCTCGGAGGCTGCGCTAGAGCCCGCAGGCGACCCGGCGCCGCCTGCGAAATCGATAAGCATCACGTTCAAGTCGTCGAACGTCTGACCTGCGATTTCACTTGCGGTCGCACAGATGATGCGCTCGTCGGGGTACGACAGGCGCTCGGCCACCGTCACGCGCGCGTCCCCGAAGCCCGCCTGCACAAGCTCGCCGGAAAGCCGCGAGGGGTCTTCCCCGCCCGACGTGACGAGGAAGAGCTCACCTGCGCGCTCGCCCTCGGCCACGATGTCGCACGCCACGCCGTGAGCGCTCGCAAAGCGCCAATCCTGCCATGGACGCGCGAGGCGCGCGGCGAGATACGACGCTGAGCTTATGCCGGGAATGACGCGCACGTCCACCTGCGCGTTGCCGGAGAGCGCCTCCACCAGGCGGCGCGCGCCGCTGAACAGCCCCACATCGCCCGTCATCACGACCACGGCGCGCTGCCACGACGCCGCATCGGTGAGCGCGGCGACGATGTCCGCCGTCTTCACGAGCTCGCATCTCACCACGTCGGGCGGCACGTCGATGCCGGCAAGCGCGCGATGAGCGCCGATGACCACATCGGCGATGTCGATCGCGTCGAGCGCCGCGCGCGAGAGCAAGTCGGGGTTTCCGGGCCCCGCCCCGATGATCGTTACCTTTCGCATGGAATCTCCCGATACCCGCGCGGCGTGACCATACGGCCGCCTACGAGCTTCGTGTCCGCGTTGCCGACGAACACGGTGGTGAACATGTCGGCGTCGATCTCCCCCAGCTCGGAGAGCCTGCACATGCCCGACTGCTGCCCCTCGCGCCCGATGTTGCGTACCCAGCCGCAGAGCGTGTCGGGGGCCTTCCATTCGAGCATAATCTTCGCCGCGCGTGAGAGCCTGTCGGCGCGCTTTCTGCTGCGCGGGTTGTACAAACAGATGCAGAAGTCGGCGCTCGCCACGGCGGCGAGCCTGCGCTCGATGACCTCCCACGGCGTGAGCAGGTCGGAGAGCGACACGACCGCGAAGTCGTGGGCAAGCGGGGCGCCGAGCACCGCCGACCCGCTCTGAGCCGCGGTGGCCCCGGCGATAACTTCCACGTCTACATCGGGGTAGTCCTCCGCAAGCTCCAGCACGGGGCTCGCCATGCCGTACACGCCCGCGTCACCGCTGCACACGAGCGCCACGGCTTCTCCGCTCTGCGCGCGCGAAAGCGCCAGGCGGCACCGTTCGACCTCGTGCATCATCGGCGTCGCGAGATGCGCCGCGTCGGGCACGGCGGCGAGCGCGAGCTCCACGTATTTCGTGTACCCCACAACGATGTCGGCCGCCTCGAGCGCGCGCCGGGCCGCAATCGTCATGCCGTCGGGGCCGCCCGGGCCGATCCCCACCACGAAGAGCTTTCCCATCACCGCTCCTTAAACGAAAGTTCGATAGTTACCTTGGAAAACGCGACGGTCACGCCGCCATGAGCGAGCTTCGGGAAGATAAGTTTGCCCCCGTCCGCGAGCGCCGCGCGCTCGCACACGTTGTCAACCCCCACCGTCGCGCGCACGAAATCAGATGGCGAAACGCTGCCTTCGACTTGCGACAACTCATCTGCGGAATACGTCGCAAGCGGAATGTTGCGCGCGCGGCAGAAGGCGAGCAGACCCTCCTCGTGCGCCTTCACGTCAATCGTCGCCGCCTTGCGCACGGCCGAAGGCGAGATACCCGCCTGCCCGCACGCGAGAAGAAACGCCTCCTCGATCGCTTCGGCGCACGCACCGCGACGGCACCCAATGCCCGCAACGATGCAGGGCACGACAAGGCGAAGCGGCTCGGGCGCAGGCGCCTGCGCCCGCACGCCCGCCGGCTTCCCCGTCTCACCGGCGGGCACGACCTTGCCCGTTGTCTCCGCCACGCGAACGGACGCACCTTCATTCGCGCCAGCAAACGGCGACACGACGATATCGGCCCGAGCGCGGTCGGACGCAATGTCAACTCCCTCAGGCGGTTGTCCCGAAATCGGCATGTCGGAATAGAGCGCCACGCGCCCGCCAGAAAGCAGCCGCGCCGACACTCGCTTGATGGCCTCGGGATTCGAAACGGGGAGCCCCGCACAGCGCGCCCACGTATCCACCGCCCACACGCCGCGGACGTCGGTCGCCGTGGTGATGACGGGGATGGCCCCTGCCGCGCGTGCCACAGTTTGCGCAAGCTCGTTCGCACCGCCCAAATGCCCCGACAAAAGCGGGACGGCAAAGCGCCCCGCCTCGTCGATCGCCACAACCGCGGGATCGTTTACCTTCGAGGCGACATGCGGCGCGATCGCCCGCACGGCGATGCCCGCCGCGCCCACGAACAGAAGCGCGTCCGACGCTTCCCACGTGAGCGCCGTCCATGCGCGCAGGTCGGCCTTCCCCTCGCCGAACCCGCGCGAAACGGAAACGTCCCAGCCAGGGTCATCTTCACCTGTCTGCGCGCAATCGGAAAGCGCGCGTGCGGTGCGCTCCGCCAACGCATACCCCCTCTCAGTGAACGCTATGCAGGAAACCCTCATCTAGCGCACCACCATCGTCGAGAAGTAGCTGCCCCGATCGGGCACATCGTCGAGCGAGCGGTACACGCGCTCGCCCGGAAGCCCACAGTCCTCTACGAGCTCGGCACCGTCGAAGGTGCCCTCCTCGCGAAGGATACGCTTCGTGTCCGCAAGCGAGCGGCGCGCCTTCATAGCCACCTTCGTCCCTGGCCAGCCGATTGCGCGGCCCACCCCATACAGCACGCCTTTACTCATACGTCGCCCCCAATTCCCCGATAACTGCATCGGCGCCCGACGTGCGGAAAAGCTCACGGCGCTCCGCGTCGAACACGACCGCGGCGATGTCGCATGCGCCCGCCGCGCGGCGGCGCAACCTGTCCTCGATTGCCGCAGCGAGCGAGGCGCGCGCAGCGTCCCCCACGCCGGCGGCCTCGATTACCTCGAGCGCCGCCGTGGTCGTGACCGACGACATGATCTCGCGCACGGTCTTCGCGCCCGCGCCGGCCAAGGCCGCGTGGGCGGCCAGAATCTCCGCGCGGCAGTCGGCGGTACGCGAATGGGTGTCCATGATGCCGCCAGCGACCTTCACCAGCTTGCCGATGTGTCCCACAAGAAGAACATTGGTAAATCCCTCGCGAACGCAGCAATCAATCGCATCGCCCACAAAGTTGGAGATGAAGACCACCGGCGCTCCGTTTAGGTGAAAATGCCCCGAGATGAACTGCTCGCCGTAGTTGCCGGGCGTGAGTACGACTCCGCGCCGCCCCATAGCCGCATGCTGCCGGATCTCGAGCTCGATGCTGTCGCGCAAGGCAGCGAGGCTGCGCGGCTCGACGATGCCCGTCGTGCCCAGGATGGAGATGCCGCCCTCTATCCCCAGGTGCGGGTTGAAGGTCTTTTCGGCAAGGGCAACACCCTCGGGTACCGAAATCGTCACAGCAATATTTCCAGAAAAGCCGTGCGCGGCGCACACCTCGCGCACCGCCGAAGTGATCATCGCGCGCGGCGTCGCGTTGATGGCGGCCGCCCCCACCGGCTGCTCGAGCCCGGGCAACGTCACGCGCCCCACGCCCACGCCGCCATCGACGGAAACTTCCGATTCGCGCGTGGGCACGCCCTTGCTGCCCGCAGCGCCCGTGCCCGACCCCGCATGTTCCACGCGCGCGTACACGAGCACGCCGTCGGTCACATCGGCATCGTCGCCTGCGTCCTTTTGCACGGCGCACTGGGCGCACCCCTCGCCGATGCATGCATCGACCACGTCCGTCTCGACGGGCAGCCCGCCGGGGGTGACGATCGACACGTGGCCGACGGGCTTTCGTGATAAGAGCATCTCGCAGGCCGCCTTCGCCGCGAGCGTGGCGCAGCTCCCCGTGGTATAGCCGCAGCGCAGGCAGGTCGTCCCGGTATATATGTAGTGCTCGAAGGCCACGCTAGCTGCTCGCCTTCCGATACCCCGTGGCAAACGAAGGGTCGTAAAGCTTGCTGCGCTCGTACGGCTCCGCTTGCGCGCCGTCGTGCGCAAGCCCGCCGCGAGCTCCGAGCACGCGGCCCACCACCACGAGCGCCGTGCGGTCGATGCCCTCTCGCGCACCCGCATCGGCGAGCGTGCCCACTGTGCAGCGCACCACGCGCTCCTCAGGCCAGGTCGCCTTGTACACGAGCGCCGCCGGCTCGTCGGAGCTGCGGCCCGCGGCCAAAAGCTCGGCGGAAAGCTCGGCGAGCATACCCGAGCTCAAGAAGATGACCATAGTCGAGCCGCTTTCCGCCATGGTGCGCATGCCCTCGCCCGCGGGCATGGGGGTGCGCCCGGAAAGCCGCGTGATCACGACCGACTGGCTGATTCCCGGCAGCGTGTATTCCTGGCGAAGCGCCGCCGCGGCACCGCAAAAGCTCGACACGCCGGGCACCACCTCGTAGTCCACGCCGCTCGCGTCGAGCGCGTCCATCTGCTCCTGGATGGCGCCGTACAGGCACGGATCGCCCGTGTGCAGGCGCACCACTTCCTCGCCCCGTGCATCCGCCGCGCACATCACGTCGAGCACTTCCTCCAAGGTCATGTGCGCGCTGTCGTAGACGACGCAGGATTCCTTGCACTCGGCGAGCAGCTCGGGGTTCACAAGGCTCCCCGCCCAAACGACCACGTCGGCCGCGCGCAGAAGGCGCGCCCCGCGCAGCGTGATAAGGTCGGCGGCGCCCGAGCCTGCGCCAACGATATGAATCATCCGAGCCTTCCCTTCCCGTTTCTCATCGCAACCGTTTACGCCGCCATTCGCGCAGCGGACAAAACACGGCGCCTGCGGCGGCAATCGGCGCAAATACGCAGGCAGGAGGCGCAATGCCGCCCGCCCTGGCTTTGACACGTTCACAAGTGCCCACTATCATAGTAAAAGTTTCGGCAACGAGCATATGACAATCGGATAAAAGGAAATGACCGGCGCGGCGCCCGCACAGCCCGCGCTGGCTTGCGGAGGGAACCAGGTGGGAATCCTGGGCAAGGGACATTACTGTATAGGACGCGCGGGCGAACCGCCTCGCGCCCCAAGCCAGACTGCTTCGCCTTTTCCTCACGGCATCGCCGTGGCGTTAGCTCCTTGTGAACCCCGAGGGGTGCGCTTTTCTTTCGCTTGTGCCGACAAGCAACTGTCGCCGGGGGACCGGCAAACCGAGGAAAGGAAAAACCATGTCCGACCAGATGTCACGCCGCGGCTTCATGGGCGCCGCAGCAACCGGAGCCGTCGCGCTCGCCGGAGTCGCGCTCGCGGGCTGCTCCAGCACCTCCGCAAGTTCCGAGAAATCGAGCGAAAAGGAGAAGGCCGTGAAGCCGGTCATCCTCGTCACGAGCTTCGGCACGAGCTACAACGACTCGCGCCACATCACCATCGGCGCCATCGAAGACGCTATTCGCGAGAAGTACTGGCAGGACTACGACATCCGCCGCGCCTTCACCGCGCAGATCATCATCGACAAGCTGAAGAAGCGCGACGGCATCACGATCGACAACATGACCGAGGCGCTCGACCGCTGCGTGAAAGACGGCGTGAAGGAAATCGTCGTGCAGCCGACGCATCTCATGGGTGGCCTGGAATACACCGACGTGAAAGACGAGCTCGACAAGTACGCCGACAAGTTCGACAAAATCTCGCTCGGCGACCCGCTGCTCACCTCCGACGATGACTATAAGAAGGTGGCCGCAGCCATTAAGGAGAACATGGCGTCCTTCGACGACGGCAAGACGGCGCTGTGCCTCATGGGCCACGGCACCGAAGCCGATTCCAACGCCGACTATGCCAAGATGCAGGAAGTGTTCAAGAACGAGGGCTTGACGCAGTTCTTCGTCGGCACCGTCGAGGCTGAACCGACCTGCGAGGATGTTATCGCCGCCGCGAGCGCCGCAGGCTACAAGAAGGCCGTGCTCGCGCCGTTCATGGTGGTCGCGGGCGACCACGCGAACAACGACATGGCAGACGAGACCGACCCCGACAGCTGGGCTTCGAAGTTCGTGGCCGCCGGCTTCGAAGTGACGTGCCTACTCCAGGGTCTGGGACAGAACGTCGCGGTCGACGACATCTACGTCTCGCACGTGGACGACGCCATCGCCAAGCTGTAAACTCGCCGCGCACGGGGGCGCCGGTCGCGTCCCCGTGCAACGGGCATGCGCCTTTCCCCGACTGACGACGCATGCCCGTTGCATTCGCATCCCGCCCGCCCACCGCACGGCGCGGGCGGTCGAAGCGATTGAAAGGAACCCCTCCATGTTGAAGAAAACCCTCGTCTTCGCCCTGTCGGCGGCGCTTTTCGCGTTCTCGCTCGCCGGCTGCGGCGGAAATTCAATCGACAGCGCAATGGCAAGCGATGCCGATTCCCAGGAAAAGACCGAACAGGCGGCCGATGCGCCCGAGGGCGCAAGCGCTGCCCCCATTACCGCCGACAAGGTGGCTGACGGCACCTATCCAATCACCGTAGATTCCAGCTCGAACATGTTCAGGATTGTGGACGCCCAGCTCATCGTGGAAAACGGCTCCATGCACTGCGTGATGACACTTTCCGGCACGGGCTACGGCAAGCTCTTCATGGGCACGGGCGACGAGGCTGCCGCCGCGAGCGAGGCCGACTTCATCCCCTATGTGGAAAACGCGGAAGGCAAGTACACCTACGACGTGCCCGTTGAAGCGCTCGACGAGGACACCGCCTGCGCCGCGTGGAGCATTAAAAGGGAGCGGTGGTACGACCGCACGCTCGTGTTCGAATCCGCCGGCGTCGATCTGCGCGCCGACGCACTGAAGTAACGCCATGCGGTCGATTCTTCCCAAGGGGGAAAACAGGAAGTGCCGCAGCATCGCGGCGCGCGTAATCGCCTGCGTTCTCGTCGCCCTGCTCGCGCTTCCCTTCGCGGGGTGCAGTGCGAGCCCGAACGCGACCGGTGCCACGGCGGGCTCTCAGGAATACACGGTGAGCGTCTCGCTTTCCGGCGGGTCAGGGCGCGCAAGCATCGCCTCACCAACCACAATTGTGAAGGATGGCGACACCTACACCGCGACCATCACCTGGTCGAGTTCGAACTACGACAAGATGACCGCCGACGGCGTGGACTACGCGCCCGTAAACGACGGCGGCAACTCCACGTTCGAGATACCCGTCACACTCGACGAGGACATCGCCGTGTCGGCCGAGACCGTCGCCATGTCGACGCCGCACACCATCGACTACACGCTCCACTTCGACTCATCCACCATGAAGGAGAAATCGGGCAACGATGCAAGCGGCGGCTCCCCTGCGGGAACGGCTTCAAGCGCCGCGGCCGACTTCCACAACGCCGATTTGGGCTGCGGCTGGGAGCCGACGGGGGCGCTTCAGCTTGAATACGCCAAGCACTTCACTGTCGACGAGTACGAAGGCGGCCTGCGGCTTATCTGCATTTCGAACGGGGAGCGCTTCCTCGTGGTGCCGCAGGATGCGAAGGTACCTGATGGGTTGAGCCCCGACATCGCGGTCATAAGGCGCCCCGCCGACAAGGTGTACCTCGTGTCGTCGGCAACGATGTGCCTGGTCGACGCGCTCGATGCGAACGACAATATCTTAATGTCGGGCACGAAGGCCGACGATTGCTCGGTCGCGGGCTTCAAAAGCGCGCTCGAAAGTGGAGCGATCGCCTACGGCGGCAAGTACAGCGCGCCCGACTACGAGCGAATATCGGCCTCGGGCTGCACGCTCGCCATCGAGAACACCATGATCAACCACACGCCCGATGTGAAGGAAAAGCTGCAGAAGCTCGGGCTCGTCGTGCTCACCGAACAGTCGTCGAGCGAGCCCGAAGCACTCGGGCGCGTCGAGTGGATTAAGCTTTTCGGCGTCCTGTTCGACAAGGAAGACGAGGCCGCACGCCTGTTCAACGAGCAGAAGGCCCGCGTCGAGCAAACGTCGGGGCTCGCGTCTTCAGGTAAAACCGTGGCGTATTTCTACATTAACTCGAACGGGGCCGCCGTCACGCGGCGGGCAGGCGACTACGTGGCGCAGATGATCGAGCTTGCAGGCGGCAGCTACGCGCTCGATGACGCGCAGACGGCGTCGACGTCAGGTTCGTCAGTAACGCTCGAAATGGAGCGCTTCTACGCGACGGCGAAGGATGCCGACATCATCGTCTACAACGGCACCATCGACGAATCGGTTGCCACCTTGAACGACTTCGTAGGCAAAAACGCGCTATTGTCGCAGTTCAAAGCCGTGAAGAACGGCAACGTCTGGGTCACAAGCGCCGACATGTACCAGCAGATGACTTCTACCGCCGACATTATCGACGAGCTGCACGGGGCGTTCGCCGGCGATGACGCGAGCGACTTCCATTATCTGAGGAAGCTCGGCTAGCACCATGAGAAGCCGACTTTCCATGGCATACGACGAATCGGGGCGCGCCGCGCGGTGTCGCGTCGTGACGGCGCTGCTCGCTGTTGCCCTCATCGTGCTCGTCGGGACCAACCTGTGCATCGGGAGCGTGCTCGTGCCCGCAGACCACATCCCCGGCATCCTTTCGGGCGGCGCGGCCAATTCCATGGAAAGCCAGGTCATCTGGGAGATTCGCCTGCCGCGCGTGCTTTCAGCCGTGCTTCTCGGCGGGGCACTTTCGCTCTCCGGGTTCCTGCTGCAGACGTTTTTCAACAACCCCATCGCCGACCCGTTCATCTTGGGCGTCTCCTCAGGCGCAAAGTTCGTCGTCGCGCTTACGATGATCGTACTTCTGGGCGCGAACCAGGCCATGTCCTCGCCGGCCATGGTGGCCGCAGCGTTTCTGGGCTCGCTTATCACCATCGGCTTCGTACTCCTCATCGCACGGCGCATAAGTTCCATGGCCATGCTCATCGTAGCGGGCGTCATGGTGGGATACATCTGCTCGGCGGGGACGAACTTCCTCATCGCCTTCGCCGACGACCAGTCCATCGTGAACCTGCACAACTGGTCTTTGGGCAGCTTCTCGGGTTCGAGCTGGGACGACATCGCGGTCATCGCGGTCGTGGTGATCACCGTGAGCGCATGCGTATTCGCGATATCGAAGCCCCTTTCCGCCTTCCAGCTGGGAGAAGCCTACGCGAAAAGCGTCGGCGTGAACGTCGCACGCTTCCGCGTGGTGCTCGTCCTTCTAGCGAGCATTCTCTCCGCCTGCGTGACCGCGTTCGCTGGTCCGGTGTCGTTCGTAGGCATCGCGGTTCCGCATCTCGTGAAGTCGGCGCTGAAGTCGTCGAAGCCCATCCGCGTGATTCCTGCGTGCTTCTTGGGAGGCGCCATCTTCTGCGCGGGCTGCGATTTGATCGCGCGCACGCTGTTCTCTCCCGTCGAGCTTTCCATCAGCGCCGTCACCGCCATCTTCGGCGCGCCGGTGGTTATCGCGCTCATGTTGAAGAAACGGGTGAGGTAGATGGGGGAATTCGTGCCGCGGCCCAAAACGCTCGGAAGGAACATTCCATGCTTGGCCAGTCCTGAGCTCGCACGAAAGCGCCAGAAGGCACTTTCGGCTCGTGCGGAACTGCGCGCGGAACGCCTCCTTCGAGCGGAGTCGAACCTCGAAACCCCGGTCGAAACGCAGGCTGATGGAGCGCCGCTTTTCCGCATAAGCGACCTGTCGGCGGGCTACGACAAGAAGGTCGTAGTCGAAGGCGTCGATCTGGAGGTTCGCGCGGGCGACGTCGTGGCACTCATCGGGCCGAACGGCTCGGGCAAGTCGACCATCTTGAAAACCATCACACGCCATCTGGCACCGCTTGCCGGCGCGGTCGAGCTCGACGGGCGGGAGATTTCCCGATGGAAGACGGCGGAGTTCGCAAGGAACCTTGCCGTTATGCTGACAGATCGCCCCCGGACCGAGCTCCTCACCTGCCGCGATATCGTGGAGGCGGGAAGGCATCCCTACACCGGGCGAATGGGCACACTCTCGCCCGACGACCATAGTCGGGTCGATGAGGCCATGAAAACCGCACATGTGGAAGAGCTCGCCGAGCGCGACTTCATGCAGATAAGCGACGGGCAACGCCAGCGCGTCATGCTCGCACGCGCCATCGCGCAGGATCCGCGTGTGCTCGTGCTCGACGAGCCCACGTCGTATCTCGATATCCGCTACCAGATCGACCTGCTGCGAATACTTCGCCACCTTGCGAAATCGCGGAATGTGGCTGTCATCATGTCCATCCACGAACTCGAGCTCGCGCAGAAAAGCGCCGACAAGGTGATTTGCGTGAAGGACGGCCGGGTCTTCCGCGCCGGCGCACCCGAGGACATATTCACGCGCGAGACGATTGGCGAGCTCTACGGCCTTCAACATGGCACCTTCAACGAGCGCTTCGGCAGCGTGGAAATTGGGCGCCCACACGGCGATGCGCACACGTTCGTCATCGCCGGCGCAGGTACGGGGTCAGCTGTGTTTCGCCAGCTCATCCGGCAGGGCAAGGCATTCTACGCGGGCATTCTGCACGAAGGGGACATCGACTGCGAGCTCGCGCGCGACCTGGCGACGGAATGCGTGGCCGAGCGTGCCTTCGAGCCGATTGGGGATAAAACCATAGCCCGCGCCAAAGAGCTCCTCGTCCACTGCGCGCGCCTTATCGTGTGCCCCGCCGCCTTCGGCACCCTAAACGCCCGCAACGCAGAGCTCGTCGACTTCGCACGCTCACATGGTATCGAGGTCATGCGAGCGCGCGAAGGCGCATCGGAAGATTCCAAATTGGAGTGGGAAGGATAAACTGGACTTTCTTTTAAAGATCCTCAGGCTACAGCTCCTACGCCGACGAGGTCTACAAGGCGCCAGAGAACCTCGTGAACAGGCATTTCCACGCCGACGAGCCCAACTAGGCCTAATCCAAGCGAGATTCCAGACTCGACAGACCATTGAGAGTTAGGTCGTTGGCGACCTCAGAGACACGCTCGATAGGAACCGAGCCGTCAGACAGTGCCCACGTGCGATAGATACCGATAATACCCGACAGCAAAAACGCCAGATAATAGTCGAACATCTCGTCCTTGAGACCTTGGGGCAGCAGATCGCGCTCGGCAATCTCATGTTCGAGCGGCGCACGAAGACGAGCCATGAAATCATCGAGCGGAATATTCTCGATCAGCTGACGATTGAGCACTAAGTTGTTGCACAGTGCCTCATTAACGGTTTTAAAGAAGGTCGCCGCCGCGCCAAGAGCGCGCTCGTTGGTGTCACCGTCCATAGAAGCAAGCGTTTTCTCGACCGAGTCGACAATCATCTCCACCACATCGACGGCAATGGCATCGAGCAGGCCGTCAACCGTACCAAAGTGTACGTAAAAGGTCTTGCGGTCGACATTGGCCTCGCGCGCGATGGCACTCACCGTAATGTCTGCCAGCGGCTTTTCCATGAGCAGGCGCTCGAAAGCCGAAAGGATGGCATTACGGCTGCGAACGATGCGGCGGTCAAGACGCGGTTTGCTGGTTGCCATGGGCGTGTCCCTTCGATATGCGAGCATTCATCAACAGATGAGAGATAATCTACGTAAGAGGATTATCCCCCATACAGCACAAATATGCCCCGCATCATGAAGAACGCACGACTGCCCTACTGCGACTTGGGATGCTTCTTCTTATTAAGTGCCGACGGAGATACGCGAATACCATCGCCTGTCTGGCGCACATAGGCTTTATGAGCCGGCTTAGCGGTCCCAGAAGCCTTCTGAGCGCGCTTCTTGGGATCAACGGTAACAGCATTCGTGGGGTGCGGCTTAGTGGGCGCAGAGGGCGTCTGAGACGTGCGGCCGAGCTTGCGCATCACACGATCCCAGCGCGCATGGATGCTCTCGTTGTGGGCGCTCTTAAGTCCCAGCAGGGGCGCAGCCAAAATGGTCGGCGCAATAAACGTAATGAGGCGCCACAGCAGATAGCCGGCGGTCGAAGCCGACCCAAAGAAATGACCCAAGAACAATGCAAAGCCGCCCTCAGCACCACCAGTTCCACCGGGCAAGGGAACCGCAGAGCTCAGCAGCTGGACAAAGGCGCTCGCGGCCATGACCGAGAAAAAGTCGACCTCGTGGTGGCCAAAGGCAAGCATCAGGAAATACGGCACCAGATAGAAAAACGCGAGCTGCAGCATGGTGATAAACACGGTGAGCAGCATGGAAGAAAAATGTCCGGCTGAAAGCTTGAACTTCTCGGAGAAGGAGTAGATCTCGCCATCGACAAACGTGCGCCATCCCTCGATCTTAGTGGCCGAGACACCAATGCGCTCAAGCCAATTGATGATGCAGTGGGCGACGCGCGTGACGGTCTTAGGCATGAGCGCGACGGCGAAGATGCCAAGCAAGATGCAGCAGTGCCCACCAAAGCTAAAGACGCACAGCAGCGTCATGTCGCCATAGCGCTCGGCAAAAAACGGCATGCGAGCAAGCAGTAGGATAGCGCCCCAGGCAACGAGGCCAAACTGATACACGATAAAGCGCGTGAATTGCGTGGCTCCGGCCTCGCCGACATTTTGGCCCGCCTTGGTCAGGCGGTAGATCTGAGCAGGAGTCGAGCCCATCATCATAGGTGTGAGGTTGCCAAAGAAGATGCCGCTCGCCTCGACCGAAATGAGGTCGCGAATGCCGACGGGTGAATTGGGGTCGAGCCAGACAGCGATCGCATAGGCCACAATGCCAAAGAACAGATACATGAACATGCAGAGACACGCGACAACGAGCCATGACGCCTGGACGCTCGACATAGCGGCCCAGAACTGCCCCATCTGCCCGGTTACCACCAGATAGACGATATAACCCACCAGCACGACGCCGATAAAGATGGCGCCGCGGCGTGCGCTCTTATTGTCATCTCCGCCCGAGGCCTCAACCTCGACCTGGGGCTTAGACGTATGCTGAGAGGACTCCGTCATGAGACTCCTTCTAACAGTCAAAATATCTTGGATATTGTACCCGCAAGGACCATAGACAGAACGCAAAGCTCTGGTTCAAACGGGAATTGCAGACGGTTGTTTGAAAATAAAAAACCCGGCCTTCCATAGGAAGTCCGGGTATCAGATGCGTGGTAGCCCGTACCAGATTCGAACTGGTGATCTCCGCCTTGAGAGGGCGGCGTCCTAAACCGCTAGACGAACGGGCCATAAGCCTCAGCAGAAAAGAAGTGGTAGCCCGTACCAGATTCGAACTGGTGATCTCCGCCTTGAGAGGGCGGCGTCCTAAACCGCTAGACGAACGGGCCACATGACATCTGCACTGCCGTGCTGCGAGGAGATATATTACGGGACAAAAAACGTCAGCGCAAGAAGAAATTCCAAATTGCCGAAAAATTGTCGGCAGGTTATGGAACACGCAGGTAAACTAGGTAGCTAATTCAAGTTGAGATGGACCAAAAGAGCTTCGCGCTCGTTGGGAATGTTGTCTTCGATCACGGCGTCGAGGGCGGAGTTGAGAAGCTGCCCCAGTTCCGGCCCGGGCTTGACTCCAGCACGGATCAGGTCGCCGCCGTTGATGGCGAGCATCTTGAGCGTATAGGGCTCCCCCGCCCTCAGCAGCTCGTGCGCCATCGCGCGCATCTCCTCAATCGTCTCAACGTAATAGAAGCACGACGGGGCCTTGCCAAGTGTGTCGGCACGCTTAAGGTCCATGAGCTCGTCAATCAGGCGGGCCGTGTCGACGCCCTCACCCGAAAGCGCGCGCATCATATTGAGCAGACAGGAGCGCTCGGGGCGCAGCGGCATGTCATGGTATTTGATGAGCAGGCACACGTCGCGCACCAAGTCGTGCGAGAGCGCCAGGCGATCCATAATGACGCGCGCCTTCTTGGCACCGAGCTCGGGATGACCGTAGAAGTGTCCGCTGCCGGCGTGATCGACCGTGAAGCACTCGGGTTTGGACACATCGTGCAAAAACGCCGCCCACATAAGACTCGACGAGGGCGCGACGCCGTCGCACAGCGCCAGCTCCCCTGCCACCGTCAGAACACGAGCGATATGCTCGTAGACGTTAAACGCATGATAGACACTTCGTTGATCAAACCCGCGACCCGCTGCCAACTCGGGCACGGCGGCGCAGATGAGCTCGGGGTAGCGCAGCATGGCATCTCCCCCGTGGCCGGTCGAAAGGATGCCCTCAAGCTCAATGCCCACACGCTCGCGCGCCACGGCATCGAGCAGCGGCGCGCACTCGGCAAGCGCACGCTTGGTCTCGGGCTCAATCATAAAGTCCAGGCGGCAGGCAAAGCGCACCGCACGCAGCATGCGCAGGGCGTCCTCGTTAAAGCGACGCTTGGGATCGCCGACAGCGCGAATCAGCTTGCGCTCCAAGTCACCCTGGCCGTCGTAGCGGTCGACAAGCCCGCACTCGGGATGCCAGGCCATGGCATTGACGGTAAAGTCGCGGCGCGCCAGATCGTCCTCGAGCGAGGCGGCACGCTCCACACTCTGAGGATGGCGACCATCGGTGTAAAAACCATCCAGACGGTACGTGGTGACCTCGATACGCTCGCCATCGGAAATAGCCGTGATTCCGCCAAATTTAATGCCCGACTCCACAACCGCGATGCCGGCGGCCTCGAGCGCCGCTTTGGACTCCTGCCACAGGCCGCTACAGCACATATCAACATCGTGGCTGGGGCACCCCATCAGGGCGTCGCGCACCCAACCGCCCACGTACCAAGCCTCAAGACCAGCCGCCTCAAGCGCGCGCAGGACGCGCAGGGACGCATCGGACGGTTGCGTACCGTTGAGCGAAACATTGCACATGCCTATGGCCTCCTGCACTTGTGAGCGTTAATCGATGGTTCTCAAGAAGTCTAACAAGAAACGAGAAAGCGCGCACACGCAATCGCGTCATCGATTAGATAAAACGTGACAGCAGACGCCACATACGTTCAGCGCGCAAAAAAACACCCGCCTTGGTAATCCAAAGCGGGTGTTCGGCAACGACGTATCGATGCTGCTAGCAGACCTGGCGAACCTCGATGTGCTTCTTATATTCGTCCACCTTGGCAAAATCGCCCAGACCGGGGCACTCGACCACATTGGCGCCGGTAGCCATCGAAAGGCGCAGGGCGTCCTCGACTCGCTCGGGAGCGTCGTGCCATACGGACAGGAAGGCAGCGAGCGAGGAATCGCCGGCGCACACCGTCGACAGCAGCTTGACGTCGAAGGTGCGATTGGCAAACCAGATGTGCTCGCCGTTGGAGAAGTACGCACCGGCGCCACCGAGGGTCAGCAGCACGTTCTTGGCGCCCTTGGCGTGCAGCTCGGCCATAGCGCCCTTGACGGACTCATCGTCGCCACCGCTCACCTTAATGCCAAAGATGTCGAGCAGCTCGTCGTCATTGGGCTTGATCAGCAGCGGCTCCATGGCAATGAGGTCTGCCAGCTGATGGCTCGAGATGTCGAGGACGAACTCGGCCCCCTTGGCCTTGACACGGCGCAGGACCTCGGCCAGGAAGCCCTCGGAAGTGTTGGGAGGCAGCGAGCCGCTGATGACCAGGCAGGTCATGTCATCGAGTGAATCGATGAGCTCAAACATCTCCTGCTCGTTGGCCTCGTTGATGGCGGCACCGGCGTTGACCATGTTGTACTCGGTGTCGGGTCCGGCATTGAGGAACACGTTGACGCGCGTGATGCCGTCGGTCCACACGGGCTTGACGGGCACGCCCAGGGCCTCGGCGCCCTTGACGATGAACTCACCCGAGAAACCGGCGAAAAAGCCCAGAATCGTGGTGTCGACACCGTAGTGATCGAGGGTGAACGAGACGTTGAGACCCTTGCCGTTGGGCGTGTAGACGGCGTTACGGGTACGCGTGACGGTGTTGGCAGCAAGGCCGTCGCAGGCGATGTTGTAGTCAATGGCGGGATTTGCAGTGAGCGTGTAAATCATGAATGTTCCTTTCACGAAGCAACGTGTTGATGAAAGTATATTCCACCCATCGGTAAAGGGCTAGGACAACTCGGTGAACGGTGTGGAAGCGATGAAGTACGGCAGAACATCTCTCTCCAATGACGGAACAAAAAAGGCGCCCCAGCCGAAACCGGGGCGCCGCATGCGCACGAATATGTCGCGTTTCGATTACTGACGATCGAGCTTGCGGACAGCAACGCGCTTGCTGTACTCGTCGACGTGACCGAAGTCGCCGATGCCGACGGACTCGGCAACGTTGGCGCCGGTGGCCATAGCGAGCTTCATGGCCTCCTCGACGTTGTCGCGATCCCTGTACCACTTGTGCAGGAACGCAGCGAGGGTGCAGTCGCCGGCGCAGACGGAAGAAACCAGCTTGATGTTGAACTCACGCTTGGCGTACCAGATGTCCTCGCCGTTGGAGAAGTAAGCGTCGCCGCGGCTACCACGGGTGAGCAGCACGTTCTGAACGCCAGCGTCGTGAGCCATCTTCATGGCAACGCGAACCTCGTCGTCGGTGTCGACCGGCACGCCGAAGATGGCCTTCATCTCGTGATGGTTCGGCTTGATGAGCAGCGGCTTCTTGTGAGCGAGCTCCTTGAGCTTATCGGAGGACAGGTCCAGGACGACGTCGGCGCCACGAGCCTGAGCGTGCTCCATGACCTGAGCCAGGAAGTCAGGCGTAGCTTTGGGAGGCACGGAGCCGGAAACGATCAGGCACTCGAGATCGCCCGCGGTGTCCAGGATGTTGTAGAGCTCCTCCTGGTGCTGCGGCGTGATCGGAGCACCCGGGTTCAGGATGCCGTACTCGTGCTGGCCATCGTTGACGTAGGTGTTAATGCGCGTGATACCGTCGGTCCAGACCGGGCGGCAGAGGCAACCCAGGTTCATGACCTCCTCGACGATGAACTTGCCCGTGAAGCCAGCGAAGAAGCCGAGCGCGACGGTGTCGACGCCCATCTTCTTAAAGGCGAAGGACACGTCGAGGCCCTTGCCGTTAGCCGTGTAGCTGGCCGAGCCGGTGCGGACGTTCTCGTCGGGCTCGAGCGGAGAACTCGAAACCGTCATGTCGACAGCCGGGTTAGCAGTTAGCGTGTAGAACATTTACAGTACCCCCTGTATATGTGAGGGCCGCGTGGCCGGCCCATTCCAACCACGCGGTTACCTCTGATACCAAATTAACGAGCTGCGGACTCGAGCAGTGCCTTGACCTCGGCGGCAGTGTTGCAGGCGAGCGCCTTTTCGGCGAGCTCGTCGCACTCGGCCTTGGTCCACTGGCTGATGGTCTTGCGGGCGCGCAGGATCGACGGAGCGCTCATCGAGAACTCCTCCAGGCCCCAGCTGATCAGCAGCGGCTCGAGCAGCGGATCGGCAGCGGCCTCGCCGCACATACCGACCATGATGCCGGCCTTCACGCCGCTCTCGATGATGTTCTTGAGCGAGCGGAGCACGGCGGGATAGTAAACCTGGTACAGGTTGGAGATGGTGTCGTTACCACGGTCGGCGCACATGGTGTAGCCGATCAGGTCGTTGGTGCCGATGGAGAAGAAGTCGGCAACCTCGGCCAGACGGTCTGCGAGCAACGAAGCGGCGGGCGTCTCGACCATGATGCCGACCTCGATGTTCTCGTTGAACTTGCGACCCTCTTCGGTCAGCTCGGCCTTACACTGCTCGACGAGCTCCTTGACAGCCAAGACCTCCTCGACGCAGGTGACGAGCGGGATCATGATCTTGACGTCACCGAAGGCGCTAGCGCGCAGCAGAGCGCGGAGCTGGACCTTGTACTGGTCGGGATTGGCCAGGCAGTAACGCACGGCGCGGAAGCCCATGAAGGGGTTGTCTTCCTTGACCATATGCAGATACGGGATCTCCTTGTCGCCACCCACATCGAGTGTGCGGATGATGACCGGAGCACCCTTGAGCGCGCTGGCGACCTTACGGTAGGCGTTGAACTGCTCCTCCTCGGAAGGAAGCTCAGCAGAGTCCATGAACAGGAACTCGGAGCGGAACAGACCGATGGCCTCGGCGTCGTGATCGAGCGCGTTGGGCACGTCATCGGGGTTACCGATGTTGCAGGCGATGATCTTCTTGATGCCATCGGCAGTCACGGACGGCTTGCCACGGAAGGCCTCGAGGGCTGCCTTCTCGGCAGCGAAGGCCTCGGCCTTGGCGGTGTAGGCAGCGAGCGTCTCCTCGTCGGGATCGGCCTCAACGATACCCTTGCCGCCGTCGACGACAACGGTCATACCGTTGCGCAGCGCGGTGCAGCTGTTGGAAACCGAAAGGACAGCCGGGATCTCAAGGGCGCGCGCAATGATCGCGGAGTGCGACGTGCGGCCACCGGTCTCGGTGACGATACCGGCAACGTGGGCCTTATCGATCGTGGCGGTCATGGACGGCGTGAGGTCGTGCACGACAACGACGGTGTTCTCAGGCAGGACGGAGAGGTCGACGACCTCCTTGCCCAGCAGCTCGGCCAGAATACCGGTGCGGATGTCGGCGATGTCGGCCGCGCGCAGACGGAACATCTCGTCGTCCATGGACAGGAACATGTTCTCGAACATGGTCGAGGTGTCCATGAGCGCCTGCTCGGCGCAGGTACCGCCGTCAATGGCGGCGTTGATGGCGTCAGTCATGCCCGGGTCCTGAGCCAGGACAATGTGTCCGCTCATGATCTCGGCCTCGGCCTCGCCCACCGTCTCCTTCATATGGTCGGCCTGAGCCTGGGTCTTCTCGCAGAAGACCGAAAGAGCGGACTGATAGCGCTCCTTCTCTGCTGCCGAATCAGCAACCTCGTGCGGCTCAAACGTCAAGTCGGGATCGACGGCGACCATGACGGTGCCGATACCGATGCCCTCGGAAGCGTTGACTCCCTGATACATTCCCATTCCTCTCTCCGTGTCATGTGATAAAGCGTTTTGCCATATCCATGACAAAAGAGCGCAGCTACCTTACAACAGGTCACTGCGCCCCCAAATATGAACTTAGTTGTTCAACATGCGACCCGTTTGAGTTCTACTCGCCAAGACCGCTCTTGATGAGCTCGATGGCAGCAGCCAGAGCCTCGGCCTCGTCAGCGCCGTCGCACTTGACCTCGACCTCAGTGCCGCAGGGGATACCAGCAGCCATGAGGGCCATCGGGGACTTGCCGTTGACCTCCTTCTCGGGGGTAACGACCGTCACGTCACAGGCGTACTTGCCCATGGTGGAGGCGAACAGACCAGCCGGACGCATGTGCAGACCCTGAGGATTAACGAGGGTAGCCTTCTCAGAAACCATAGTTGACTCCTTTTTGTGTTTAACCCCTGTCATGCATGTGGCAGGAGTCAGATTCACGACGTTGTTTATATTAACTCACATCAAACGGTTTTTCATTGTGTTTCACACGAATTGTTGGACAGATGTCGTATCCCTGCGCTCGCCCGCCCGGCGGGGCGATTAAGTTTGCTGCTCTACAGTCCTGCGCAAGACGGAAAGCACATTAAGTGCTTTCCTTTGCGTGCGGAACTCGCGACAAACTTAATCGCCCCGCCGGGCGGGCGAGCTGCGGAAACTCGGTCGATCCAAAGTAATATCGTGCGAAAGGAATTCTGGCTGAATTATTGTTGGCGTGGGTGATTCAGTCGATGAGGGCTATTAATGCCCTGTTGGGGACTAAGGAGTGGCCCGGGGTGCCGGCAGGAAAAGGACGTCCCTAAGTGCCGGGTGGCATGAAAAAAGGCGAGGACCCGTAGGGAGTCCTCGCCTTTGTTACAGGGGGCGATGTTATTCGCGTACTGCGGAATTAGACCAGGCGGGCGTTGATCGTCTTGGCGATCTCGGCGGCGTCGGTGGAACCCTTGACGGTGGCACGGAAGTCCTCGTCCATGAGCGCCTCGGCGACCTTGGACAGGATCTTGAGGTGCGTGGTGCCAGCCTGTGCACCAGGGATGAGCAGAGCGATGGCCACGTTGACGGGAGCGCCGTCCATGGTATCCCAACCGGTCACGCCGGACTCGTCCTTAACGACGATGACGGCAGCCTCGGTAATGGCGTCGGACTTGGCATGCGGAATGGCGAAGCCCTCCATCATTCCCGTGGTGCCCTCGGCCTCGCGGGCCAGGAAGGCGTTCATCACGGCGTCGGCGTCGCTGGCGATACCAGCCTTGACAGCCTGGTTGGAAACGAAGCTCAGAGCCTCGTCACGAGAAGCGAAGTCCTCGGCGACAAAGACATTCTCAACCTTCACGAAGTCGGCAGCCTCGACCTTAGGGGCCTCAACGGCAGC
This sequence comes from Collinsella sp. AF37-9, assembly GCF_003475115.1. NCBI lineage: Bacteria > Bacillati > Actinomycetota > Coriobacteriia > Coriobacteriales > Coriobacteriaceae > Collinsella > Collinsella sp. AF37-9. Next base: position 74,733 of record NZ_QROQ01000001.1, read on the forward strand.
GGCCTTGGAAGCCTCAACCGGCTTGGCTACAGGAGCGGCCTTCTGATTCTTCTCGAAGTCGTACTTCTTGAAGGCCACGAACAGGATGCCACCGACCACGGCGCCGATGAGGATCGCGAGGACCCACTGCGGGCCGTTCTCGACAACGGGCAGGACCAGGAAGCCGCCGTGAGGCGCCGGATCGTGAACGTTGAAGAAGATGGTCAAGATGGAAGCGATGGAAGAACCGACCATCATGATGGGCATGACGGGCCAGATGTTCTTGGTCATGAACGGAATGGCGCCCTCGGTGATGTGGGTGCAACCAAGGATAAGGTTGACGATACCGGCGTCATGATCCTCCTGGCTGAAGTACTTCTTGCCGACAACGACGGCGAAGGTGGTGATCAGCGGCGGAACGATGCAAGCGGCGGAGACGGCAGCCATGAAGTTGGTGCCGAAGTTGTAGGTCTCGGTGCCGACGCCAGCTTCGAGAGCGGTACCGAGCAGGAAGGTGCCAGTAGCGTAAGCAGCCTTGTTGACCGGGCCGCCCATGTCAAATGCGCACATGCAGCCGATGGCCAGGCCAAGGATCACCGGACCGGAGTTACCGAGGCTCTGCAGGAAATCCATCATGCCCTGGTTAATGGCAGCCATGGGGCCGGAAATACCGAGCATGACTAGGCCGACGATGGCGGTAGAGCACAGCGGATAAAGGAAGATTGCCTTCAGGCCATTAAGGCTCGCGGGAATTTTAGAGAAAACCTTCTCGAGCAGCAGGATGACATAGCCAGCGAGGAAGCCGCCGACGATGCCGCCCAGGAAGCCAAAGCCCACACCCGAGCCTCCAGCGTCGATCATGCCAGTATCGGCGTTAACGGGCAGACCCTGGATGGCAATCATACCGGCGACGAAACCGGGGACGAGCGCCGGGCGCTTGCCGATAGACTCGGCGATGTAGGCGGAGAGCACCGGAACCATGAGGTTCATGGCGATACCGCCGATAATCTTGAGCATCGCGGCAAAGCTGTTGTAGTCGGCAGCCGTCGAATCAAAGGACGTGATGCCCCACAGGAACGAAATGGCGGTCAGAACACCACCGGCAACGACGAAGACCAGCATGTGGCTGACGCCGTTCATGAGGTGCTTGTAGATGACGTGACCGATGGACTCCTTCTCCTCGACCTCGTCCTCGACATCGGCGGCAGCGGCAACCGTGTCGTCGCCCTTGGCGGCGAGCGCGCGGTCGATCAGCTTTCCGGCGGCCTCGACGGACAGGGCCTTGGAAACACCGACGGAAACCATGGGCTTACCGGCGAAACGCTCAGCCTGGACATCCTTATCGGCTGCGACGACGACGGCCTTGGCACCGGCGATCTCGCTCTTGGTGAGCTCGTTCTCGACACCGACCTGGCCATGAGTCTCGACCTTAATGGTCAGACCTCGCTCGGCAGCTGCCTTCTCCAGCGCCTCCTTCGCCATGAAGGTGTGCGCAATGCCGGTCGGGCAACCGGTCGCGGCGATGATGTCAAACTTAGCCATGTGTCCCTCCTTCTTGAGTACTGCGCCCGCAGGCGCTCCCCTAAACGCGCTTCAATGCGCGTTTTTCCACACTTGAAAGATACCAACCTACCGTCCGCGTGAGAAGAGATAAGGCGCAATTCTCCGGTGAAAGGTTCTTTCATAACCGTAAACGGTAAGTGAAAGTTTACCATCAACACTTGAAACGGCAAGGTGTATCTTGTAATTGAAAATGCCCGTATACTATGGCATTGAAAAACGAGTCCGATTTTCAATGCCAACCAGGAGCCATCCATGACCGATAGCAGCAAGAGCGCGCTCTCCCTTATTAGCACACACAAAGGGTACAGCGATTCCGAGCAGCGCATTGTCGACTATATATTGGAGCACCAGTCCGAGGCGCCGCGCCTGACGGCCGCCCAGCTCTCACGAGCCGCTGCCACGTCCGAGGCGACGGTTTCGCGCTTCTGCCGCAAGCTGGGCTTTGGCAGCTTCCGCAGCTTTCAGTTTTCGTTGGCTCGCGACTTGGAGAGTCAGCGCAACGAGGGCCTGACCGACGAGGTCTCGCTCGACAACATGGAGCAGAGCCTTAAAAATATCCTCGCCGCCAAGGTGAGTGAGCTTAATGCGACCATCGACGGCATTGATCACGACACGTTGGCCGCAGTTGTGCACGCGCTTAAGAATGCCGGCGTTATTGAGTTCGCCGCCGTGGGCAATACGAACGCGGTCGCGCTCGATGCGACATTTAAGTTTTCGCAGCTGGGCCTTCGCTGCATGGCAAGCACCATCAGCGAGACCTCGATTGGTTTCGCGCTCACGTTGCGCCCTGGTGATGTTATCGTGTTGATCTCGAACTCTGGCAAGTCGCGTCGACTGAACCGCATGGCAAAAGCAGCTCGCGATTGCGGCGCCACTGTAGTCGTCATCAGCAGCGACAGCAAGTCTCCACTTGCGCGCCTAGCCGACTACACCTTTAATACCGTCAATCACGAGGCACTGCTGACAACGGGCGACTTCGCGTTCTCCAAGATGAGCGCCACGATGATCATAGAGGTCATCTACAACTTCCTGCTGCCCGAAATCGAGGACGCGCGCGAGCACATCAGCTACTACGAAGAGCTCATCCAGCCGGATAAGGTCGTAGAGTAGACATTTTAGGGAGCCGATAAACGCCACTCGCCACGAAACCGGCCTATCTACTACGTTTTATCCGTATGGCCCAACCACATACCGAAAATAGAGAAAACCGCAGGCGCTCTACCTGCGGTTTTCTTTTTGCAATTCTTGACATGGTTCCCGATGGCCTATTAAACGTAGTAGATGGGCCGGTTTCGTGGCGGACAGGTCGGACATGCATGTGGCGGCACGGCCTAAGCACGCGCTTCTTCCAGCATCTGCCTGGCGTGCGCTAGGCTTGCCTCCGATTGATCGCCGCTCAGCATACGGGCGATCTCTGCGGTACGGGCATCGCCGGTCACCTCGTCCAGATGCGTTTGGGGAAAGTCGCCGGGCTCTTTACTGACCACGTAATGCTTGTCGGCCATGACGGCGACCTGCGCCAAGTGGGTTACGACAATCACCTGATGCGTAGCGGCGAGATCTGTCAGCACGCCCGCAAGTGCACGCGCCGTGGAGCCACCGACACCAGCATCGACCTCGTCAAACACCAACGTATCAACACCGTCCGCGTTACCGAGGACAACCTTGCTTGCCAGCATGACGCGGCTGAGCTCGCCGCCCGACGCAATGCGGCGCAAGGGACGAGGTGTCAAGCCAGCGCCGCTGCGATATAGCAGCTCGTAGCTTGAAGGGCCCGCCGGCGTCCATTCGGCACGCGGAAGATCGCGCGACTCCCAGACCAGCTCGGCACCGCCCATCTCCAGGCGCGCCATCTGACGGCCAACCTCGTGACAAAAGCGCGGGGCAGCGGTGTTCCGCGCGCGCTTAAGCGCCTTAGCAGCAGCAAAAAGATCGCGTTCAGCGCACCCGAGTGCCTCGCGAGCCTTCTTGATCTGCTCATCACCATCATCGACTAGAGACAGCAGCTCTCGTGAGCGGTCGCGCATGGCAAAGACATCGTCCATGGTGGGACCCCACTGACGCAGCAGGCCCTTGAGGTCGGAATACCGCTCGCGCATGCGAGCGAGCTCACGAGGGTCAAACGCAACGCCATCGCGATAGGCACGCAGCTCGTTGGCGCAATCCTCAAGCGAGATGCAGGCATCCGAAAGCGCATCGGCAATGTCACCGAGCTTGCGGTCAACGGTCGTCATGCGTGAAAGCTCGGCCACGGCGCCATTCACGGCATCGAGCGCTCCCCCCTCGGCAGCAAGCGATGCATGGGCCTCGTTGGCCGTCGCCACCAAGACCTCAGCGTGCTCCGAGCGCGGCAGCAGCTCCTCGAGTTCCTCGTACTCGCCTGGCTTGGGGTCGACCTCGGCGATACGCTCGAGGGCAAAACGCGCTTCCTCGACGCGACTCCCCTGCGCACGTGAGGCTTCCTCCACACGGCGAAGCTCCTTGGCGGCAGCACGCGAAGCCTTAAAGCAGGCACGATACTTCTCGAGCGCCTCAAGCGCCGCGCGCCCAGCCCAAGCATCGACCATGGCAACATGGTGCGCCGGGTCGAGCAGGCGCTGATGTTCATGCTGGCCGCAAAGATCCATCATCACGCCAACGCGCTCCGAAAGCTCGCGCACGCTGGCGATACGGCCGTCAATTTTTACGCGGCTGCGGCCCTCGGCAGAAAGGCTGCGCTGCACGGTGAAGCCCTCCGTGTCGTGCGGACCGTCAAACAGACGCGCCTCGACGCTGGCAAGCGCCTCGCCCTCGCGAACCGTCGACGAATCGGCGCGCTCGCCCAAAATGAGCTTGAGTGCCGAGAGCAGTGCGGTCTTACCAGCACCGGTCTCGCCGGTCAGAACCGTTAGACCCGCACTCGGAACCAACGTCGCCTCGCGAATGAGTGCAATGTTGGAAACCTGCAGCTCATCGATCATGACGCACTCCATAGAACACGCGACTCACCGAGTTATAGAAGCTCTCGGGACCGTAATCCAGCAGCAGCACATCGCCGGGACCGCGACGCACAGCCACGCTCTCGACCGTGCCGTCGCAGGTAATAAACTGTCCGTCGATAGCGATGGCAGGCACACTCGGGCGGTCGTCGGACATAAAGATCTCAACGACATCGCTTGGCGATGTCAAGAAAGCGCGAGCCTGAATGGTGTGCGGCGCGATGGGCACGCAAACCATGCCCGTATAATCGGGGCTCACGATAGGGCCGCCGGCGCTCAGCGCATAGCCGGTAGAGCCAGTCGCCGTCGACACGACGACACCGTCACCGCGCAGGCGATCGATATGATGGCCGGACACCGTAATGTCAAACTCAACCATATCGGAAAGGGGGCCGCGCGTAAGTGCCATGTCGTTGAGGGCAAACGTGCGCACGACATCCTTCGTGCCGTCTTCGCGCACCGAAACGATATCGGCGGCGATGGTGGCGCGGCGGCTCACGTGGAGCTCGCCGGACAGAGCATCGCTCACAACCTTTAAAATGTCGCGCTCCTCGGGGCTCGCTGCCGTCAAAAAGCCCAGATGACCATAGGAAAGACCCAAAATGGGAATCTCGCGGTAGTTGAGGATACGAGCCGCGCGCAGCAGCGTTCCGTCGCCGCCGAGCGTAATGACCAGGTCGGCATCGTCAACATCGGGCGCGCTTTGGATCTTGGAGCGCTGATCGGCAGCCCATGCGACCTCGTAGCCCTGGCGCGAAAGCCAAAGCTCGAGCATCAGGCCGCTCTCGACCGCCTCTTGCTTGTAGTAATTGGGAACCAGAAAGACTTTCATAGCGTTGCAGCTTTCTCGCTCAAAACCGATACCTGGGATTGCAGCTCATCGTCGGTGCGTTCGCCAGGGGCAAACCTTGTGCCGTACAGGAAAAACTCAACGTTGCCCTTAGCGCCATGGATGGGCGACACGCACACGTCAAGCGGGAACAGGCCCTTGGCGGCAAAAAGCTCAATCGCCGCCACGAGCGTATCGCGGCGGACGGCGAGGTCGGTCACGATACCGCCCTCGCCCACCAGCGCAGCCGGCGCCTCAAACTGGGGCTTTACGAGCGTGCAGAACGAACCCGAAGGATTCAGACACGCCAGCACGGCGTCGATGATATTCGCGATGCCGGTAAACGAGACATCACAAACAGCCAGGTCGATGGCGCCGGCATAGCCAAGCTCAGGCAACTGCGTCACGTTGGTGCGCTCATGCAGCGTCACGCGATCGTCCTGACGCAACGACCAATCGAACTGTGCGCGACCCACGTCCACCGAGACAACGGTCGCAGCTCCGCGCTTGAGCAGGCAATCGGTAAAGCCGCCGGTAGAGCAGCCTACGTCCAGGCAGGCAAGGCCCGTGGGGTCGATACAAAACGCATCGAGCGCACCCTCAAGCTTAAGGCCGCCGCGCCCAACGTACGGAATGCGCCCCTTAACGTGCAGCGGCAGGCCCGGCGTCACCTTGAGCCCCGGAGAGGCCAAACGCTCACCGCCGCTCGAAACCAAGCCGGCCATAAGAGTGCGAAGGGCATCCGCGCGATCGGCGCAGATGCCCTGTGAAATCAGTTCGTCATCAAGACGCACGCGTTTCATGAATGCCATCAACCATTCGTATCCGGAGATGCGGCTAGCTATCCTGGGATTCGTTTGCCGCATCCTCATCGTATTCCTGCTCGAGCTTATCGGCCTCACGCGGCGTCAGCTCAAACTTGTCGACCATATCGACCGCGCGGGAGCCCAGCTCAATCGCTTCGTCAAACAGATCGAGTGAACGCTCCAAGGACGTATCCTTGGAGCGAACGGTAGCAATGATCTGGTCCAGACGGTCCGAGATCTCGTCAAAGTTGCGGACAGAACCCTCTGGCATGGCTACTCCTCGACGGAGTCGGCCTCGACGGCCTCAGCAGCGTCCACATCCTCGGCAAGTACACCGGCGGTAGCCTGAGCGGCAGCGACCTTGGCGGCAGCCTCAGCAGCCTGGGCCTCCTCGCGAGCGCGATCCTCGGCCAGCAGTTCCTGGTACAGGTCCTCGCCCGGCAGCTCCTCGCTGCGAGCGATCTTGCCCAGCACGCCGTTGACAAACGAGGCGGACTGGTCGGTGCCATAGGCCTTGGCAAGTTCGACGGCCTCGTTGATCACGATAGCGTCCGAGACCTCTTCGTCGGTGAGGAAGCGCATCTCGTAGACGGCGATACGCAGCAGATTGCGGTCGGCGCCGGGCATGCGCATAAGATCCCAGTTCTTGGCGACGGCGCGCAGGGCACAGTCGATGCGATCGATATGCTCGTAGGCACCGCGGCACAGCTCCAGAGCATAGGGGTCGAGGGGGCCCTTCGAGATCAGGAAATCGCCCTCGAGGACGCGCTCGAGCGGGCTGTCCGTGGCCTCGGCCTGGAACAGCAGCTGCAGCGCCTGACTGCGGGCAAGCGTGCGCCCGCGATAAACCTTAAGGCTCAAAGGTTACTCCTTGGGGAAAACGAGGCCGTCGATGCAAACGTCAACGCGCTCGACCTCGACACCCACCTGGGCATCGATGGCGGCGACTACAGCGGCGCGAACGGCCTCGGCGAGTTTCTTGAACGGATAGCCAAAGAACACCACGACACGCACGGTGAGTGCGAGCTTGTCGCCGACGACCTCGGCTTCGACCGCCGGCTCGGAAGCCGGGGCCTTAGACGAGAGCATCATGGAGACAAGGTTGGTGGCAAGGTCCTTGACGCCAACGGAGGCGATGCCCTCGACATCGGACACGGCGCGCGAGACGATGGCGGTCAGAACATCGGGCGAAATGCCGATGCCGTCAATCTTGATTTCCTGGGGCATGAGTCCTCCTAGAAGAGTTGGTTGCTAGACGCGGGAGACGAACTTGCCGTCGCGGGTGTCAACCTTGATGACCTCGCCCTCGTTGAGGTACATGGGGACCTGGATGACAGCGCCGGTGTCGATCGTGGCCGGCTTGGTGGAGCCCTGGACGGTGTCGCCCTTAAAGCCCGGGTCGGTCTGGACGATGGTGGTCTCGATGAACATCGGCGGGGTCACGCCCATGAGCTCATCGTCGGCGAAGAGCAGCTGGCAAATGTCGTTCTCGCGCAGCCACTTGGAGTTCTCGCCCACCATGTCCTCGGGAACAGGAACCTGCTCATAGGTCTCATTGTCCATGAAGATGTAGTCGGCGCCATCGTTGTAGAGGTACTGGAACTCACGGGTGGTGAGCATGACGCTCTCGAACTTGGTGCCGGCGTTGCAGGTGTTCTCGACGACGCGGCCGCTCTTGATGTCGCGGGTCTTGTAGCGCACAAACGCGCCGCCCTTGCCCGGCTTGACATGCTGGAACTCGACAATGGTGTAGACCTTGTCCTTAATGCGGAGACCGAGGCCGTTCTTGAAGTCGGCGGTAGAAATGGTAGGCATAGCGACCTTTCTTGTTATGGGCAGAACGCACAAGCGTCCAATTTACATACGACCGAAATTATACACTTGCAGACGGCGCCTGCGGCGAGCGCATAAAAAGAGAACGCGGGGCGTCCGAATCGATCCGGACGCCCCGCCCCAAACTATCTACCGAAGTAGACTAGCAGTCGATAACGTGCAGGTCGTGCGGGGTCTTGGTGAAGGGCTCGTAGCCGTTCTCGGTGACCACGCCATAGTCCTCCAGGCGCACGCCGCCCACGCCGGGCAGGTAGACGCCGGGCTCCATGGTGATAACCGAGCCGACCTCGATGGTGTTCTTGCTGCGGTTGAAGTTGGGCAGCTCGTGGATATCGATACCGACACCGTGGCCCAGGCCATGGTTATAGTAATCGCCATAGCCGGCATCGCCGATGATCTTCTTGGAGAGCTTGAAGATGTCGTTGCCCTCGACGCCCGGATGGATGGCGGCGACGCACTCCTCGTGCGTACGGCGCACGAGCGCGTACAGGTCGAGCTGCTCCTGGGTGGGCTCGCCCATCACGACGGTACGAGTCATGTCGGAGCGGTAGTCGCAGTATCCCGCGCCGTAGTCCATCAGGACAAAGTCGCCCTTCTCGATCACGCGGTCGCTCGGGACGGCATGCGGGTTGGCGGTGTTGGGGCCGCTCGCGACGATGGAACCGAAGGCCAGGCTGTCGGCACCGTTGGCGAACATAAAGTTCTCGAGCTCGTTGCGTACCTGCTTCTCGGTCATACCGGGCTTAATAAAGCCGAGCATGTGCTGGAAGGCGGCATCGGTGATCGACTGCGCATGGCGCATGAGCTCGATCTCCTCGGCGTCCTTGATGGCGCGCATCTTGCGGATGTCGTCGTGCATCAGCGGCAACATACAGGCGACGGAGCGGTCCTCCAGGCCGCGCTGAATACCCTGGTAGAAATTAATCTGCATATCGTCCTCGACAGCGCAGACGCGGCATTTGTTGGCCGCGATCTTGCCGGCGACCCAACCGGGGATGGTGCCCTCATCCATGTCGTAGACCCAGGGGCTGCCGCCGGGCGTGTTCTCCTCAAAGCTGTTGAGGTAGCGCGAGTCGGTATGGAACAGGCACTGGTCGGCCGTAATAAACGCAGCGTGCGGGAACTCGAAGGTGTAGTCGAAGACGCCCTTCACACCCGTAAGCCAACGAAGGTTGGCCTCGTCGCGCACCACGATGGCGTCGTAGCCACGCTCGACCATCAGGGCACGGACACGCTCGATACGACCGGCAGGACCGGCAGCAAACTCAGACATGCAGATTCCTTTCTTGTTGTCTCTATATAGACGGGACGGGTCTCAACCGAACGACGGAATCGCATGCGATCCGCAACCGATTGGAAACCCGCCCCTCAACATGATACGAAAGACGATGGAAGTCAATAAATCTTAGAGAAGTTCTTTGCGAGAAGCCAAGTAAGCGTGAGCATGGCGCTCAAGAACCTCGTCCTCAACGTTCGTTAGGCGAATGGCGCCGAGTGCCGCGGGCAGCGGCAGCATGCTGCGGTTTGAGCGCGCGAACTGCTGCCTACGGAACTCCTCGATATATGCGGCAGGCTCCAGATCGAAGGCAAGTTCCTCGATACCAAAGTCCTCCAAGCAGTCATCGACCTCAAAGACGTAATCGATATCGAAGTCGCAGGCATCATGTGCTAGGCGCGCCTCAAAGCGCATGCCCTCGGACAACAGCTGGTAGGCAGGGACCTGCGAGGCGGCATCGCCCAAGCAAGCGCGCAGGGTACGCTCCCCCGTCTTGCCAAAATCGAGCGCATGGCGGGCGCTCGGGTTCGTGGCCATCAGTACGTCCTTGCGGGCAGTCTGAGACCATTGAACAGCATTGACGAGCGCGACTTCCTCGCCCGAGAGAATCTCGGGGACGGTCTCAATAAACTGATTCCAGCGGGACTTACTGCTCGAAAGCATGGTGCCAACAAGTACCACAAAGCCGAGCTTGAGGTCCTCGGGGTCCGTCTCGCGAACAAGGTCGAGGTCACAAACGACCAAGCCCGGTTCGGGACGAAACGCGATAGCGGGAAGCGCATTGGCCGACGAGGCGACGAGCGGCTTCATGGTCGTCGCGACCGTGAGCATGGCGTCGAACGTCGTCGGCAGCAGCGCGCACTCGGTGCGACCGCACCACTGGTTGGCGCACCAGCTAACAACCGAGCAGGTTGCGACATCGCCAACGGCGACAACCAGATCGTCGCAGGTAATGCCGTTGACAGACAGGGCGCCAAAGATAGCATCGGCATCGGCCAGCGTGGCACCAGCAGGCGAAACCTCGAGGACTAGCAGCGACACGGCAAAACCGGCGTCGACCAGAGCATGCTCGACGACCTCACCAAAACACTCGGATGTGGCGTCGTCCCAAACCACCATCGCGCGCTTAGGCTTGCCCACAGCAGAGGCAAACATGCGCGGTAGCTCCTCGAACGCGCCCAATCCGACGCGGACATCGACGCTGCGGTTTTGGAAATTGATCAGTTGACGGCGAATCATAGCAGTCCACGCTCCAAAAGCATCTCGGCACAAAGGTAGGAAACGTCCTCGAAGGACTTGTTGCGAATATCAAGGGTAAGGTCAGCGGCCTGGCGATACAGCGGACGGCGATGCTCAAACAGGCGCGCAGCATGCTCGGGCGAGCGGAAATCGGGGCGCGTGTCGGACCGACGAATCTGGCGAATCGAATCCTCGAAGTCGCCCTCGAGGTACACGCACGTACCCATTTCGTGCATCAGCTCAATATTCACCGGCGTCTCGACGATACCGCCCCCGCACGAAACCAACAGGCTGCGCTCGCTTTGGAGCGAACGGAGCGCCGAGGTCTCGAGCTCGCGAAAACGATCCTCGCCCTCGGTCTCAAAAATCTCGGTTACCGACTTGCCGCAACGGCGCACGACCAGGCGGTCGGTATCGATAAAACGCCGCTTAAACATAGTGCCGACGTTGCGCGCGAGCGTCGATTTGCCCGCGCCCAAAAAGCCGATAAAGAAGATATGGTCGCAGCCGTGTTTGGTGTGCTGGGACATAGCGAGACCTAATCCTCGCAGGGAAGGTCGCGCAGGGCCCGGCGCTCAAAGATACGGAAGATCTGCGTATACCACAGGTCCTGCGTCGCCTGCGGCTTTACCAAGATGGTATCGACGCCGGCGAAGTTGCCGCTCCACACGTCCGTGTAGAGCTGATCACCGATCAGCACCGCCTCGTCGGCCGTGGCGCCGAGGCGCTTAAGACCCGCCTTGAGGGCAAACGGCGCCGGCTTCATGGCGTGGCTGATGGCCTCGAGTCCCAGCTCGCGTGCAGAGCTCATGACCTGGTCGCGATGCCAGTTGTTGGACACCATGCACAGCTTAAAGCCTTTGGCGCGGGCGGCATCGAGCCAAGCGGAAACCGCGGCGGGAACCTGCTCGGTGTCGCGCGGCACCAGGGTGTTATCGCGATCGAGCAGAATGGCGCGTTTGCCGTCGGCCCACAGGGTATCAAGGTCGATGCGATCGACCGAGGCAACGTATCGTTTGGGGCTAAAAATCCTCATGCTAATTCCAAGACTGTTGATGCTCTTCGTAGGTTTGCGAGAAGTACTCCTCGTCCTGCGTAATGTAGAAATACAGGTCATCGGAGTCGGTCGGCTCAAGCGTGGCCTTGAGTGCCTCGAGCGACGGAGAGCAGATGGGCGTGGGCGGCAGGCCCTCATGCTTATAGGTGTTATACGGGCTATCGCTCTGCAGGTCGTCGGCGGTAACCTCGCCACCGGTGACATACATCATGGTCGCATCGCTGTTGAGATAGCGCAGACCGTCGAGCTTGCCGGCAAGGCGGTTGTAGAAGACCGAGGCCACGTGCGCACGTTGATCGGCGTTGAGGCCCTCGCGCTCAACGATAGAGGCCAAGTTGACGATGTCGTAGTCGGACATCTCCACACCGTAGCGCTCCTTGATCTTGGCTTCGCAGCTCGCAAAGTCAAGCGACTTGTACTCGGTCTTAAACTGATCGAGCATAGCGCGAATCACGTCATCGGCCGTCGGCGAATCACCCAACGAATAGGTCTTGGGGAACAAGAAACCCTCAAGCGAGTCGTTGGCGGCGCCCTTAAGGAAGCTATAGTCGTCCACGTAGTTGGAGGCCTTGGCCTGGTTGAGGAAGTCTTCCTTAGAGATGCCGCCGTAGGCCTGGGCCACACGGTCGGCAACTTGATCGACCGTTAGGCCCTCAGGGATAGTCAGCGCATTGGAGCCCGCGTTGGGGCCTTCCATGAGCTGCTGAACAACCTTGGTCGCATCCATGAGTGTGGTGAACGAATAAGTACCAGGCTTGAGCGACATATCGGCGTTGAGCTTTTTCACCGCCGCATAGTAATCCTTTGGATTCTCGACGATATGGTTCTCGGAGAGAATCGAAGCGATCGTATCGCCCGATGCACCGTCGGGAATGGTCACCGTAACCTGCTGACCAGCCGTGACCTTCGTATCCTCACCGGCAAAGAAGCCCTTGACGGCCGGCACGACAAAGAAAGCAATCGCAGCAAGCGCGAGCACCGCCACCACAATGCCGATGATCATGGGAACCGGAGAACTCTTCTTTTGAGCACCGCGACGAGCATGCGTGTTGTAGCTCGAACGGGTCGCCGGAGCAACGCCATGCGAACCGCGAGCGTGATGCGAATGCGATTGGGGGGTCTGCGTTCGCTGGGTAGGTACCTGCTGCTTAAAGCGGGTGCCGCCTGCAGGCTGGGCCGTACGAGCAGAAGGCTGCTGAGCCGCATGAGAAGCCGGATGCTGAACCGAACGAGCAGAAGGCTGCTGACCCGTCCGTTGAACAGGTTGGGCCGAACGAGAGAAGGACTGCACCGGGCGCGCGGCAGGCTGAGCTGCGCGCTGCGTCGGCTGTGCCGGACGCTGGCCAGGCTGGGCAGGGCGCGACTCCGGCTGACGTGTACGATTCGGCTGGCGCGGATCGGAAGCACTAGGCATGCTGGACCTCCTCGTTTTTACGATCGAGCCACGTCTGCAAAAACAGGCTGGCGGCAATCATGTCGATCTTGCCCCTCATCTGCTTTTCGTTGAGTCCCTGCTCGCGCAGGATACGCTTGGCCTCTTGCGAGGACAGACGCTCGTCCTCAAACTCCAGCGGAAGATCGAGCTCGTCGGCAATCTTTTGCGCCACAGCGGCAACGCGCTCGGCCTGAGGGCCGGGCTCACCGGCCATGGTCAGGGGACGTCCGCTTACCAGGATGTCGGGCTCATAGTCCTCGACCAGGTAGCGGAACGTCTTGGCCATACCGGTGACCTCGGCGGCCGGGAGCACCTTGACGGGCATCGCCATCTTGCCATCACGGCTCGAGACGGCGATGCCAATCCTGGTCTCCCCTATGTCCAACGCAAGCGCGACCACAGTGACTTCTTAGATTCTTAGGCGCCGAGCGCGGTCTTGGCGGCCGCGAGGGCATCGGCGATACCGGCGGCGTTCTTGCCACCGGCCTGGGCCATGTTGGGACGGCCGCCACCGCGACCGTCGACCAGGCCCGCGATCTGCTTGATCACATTGCCGGCGTGGAAACCGGCCTTGACGGCGTCATCGGAACCAGCGGCGAGCAGGGCCGGGGTGCCCTTCTCGGTCACGCTCGCGACGACGCAGGCGACAGGGCCGGCGACCTTCTGGTGCACGGTATCCCATACGTTGCGCAGGTCGGCAGCCTCAAGGCCCTGCAGCTCGGCGACGACGAGCTTGTAGCCATCGAGCTCGACGGCGCCCTCGATGGCGCTGGAGATGGCGTCGGAGGAGCCACCGGTCAGCGCCTTCTTGAGCTTGTTGGACGTCTCGCGCAGCTCGGCCTGCAGGTTCTCCACGCGAGCGGGAACCTCGTCGACGCGGCACTTGAGCGCAGCGGCGGCGGCGTCAACGAGCGCCAGGCGGTCGGCCATATAGTCGAGAGCACCCTTAGAGGTCACGGCCTCGATACGGCGGACGTTCGAGCCCGTAGAGGACTCGGAAATAATCTTGAACAGGCCGATCTCGGCGGTATTGGCAGCGTGCGTGCCACCGCAGAGCTCGCGAGAAAACGGCTGGTCCTCGGCGCCCACGGAGACGACGCGGACGACATCGCCGTACTTCTCTCCAAACAGAGCGACAGCGCCGGCAGCCTTAGCCTCGTCGATGCCCATAACACGGGTCACGACCGGCTTGGAGGCGAAGATCTGCTGGTTGACCAGGTCCTCTACAGCCTTGAGCTGCTCGGAGGAAAGGGCCTCGAAGTGCGTAAAGTCAAAGCGCAGGTGCTCGGGCGTCACCAGCGAGCCGGCCTGGGAGACGTGCTCGCCCAGGACCTGCTTAAGGGCAGCGTCGAGCAGGTGCGTGGCGGTGTGATTGCGGCGCAGGAAGCCACGGCGCTCGGCGTCGAGCGCGGCGGTAACAGCGGCACCGACAGTCAGCGTGCCATCGGCAACGTGCGCGACGTGGGCATACAGGCCGTTGTGGTTCTTGGTGTCGGCAACGGTCAGAACAACGCCCTCGGCGGAAAGCTTGCCGGCATCGCCCTGCTGACCACCCATCTCGGCATAGAACGGGGTGCGGTCGAGCACGACCTCGACGTCCTCGCCGGCGGCAGCGGACTCGACGGACTCGCCGTTGCGCACGATGGCGACAACCTTGGCGCCCTCGATGACGTCGTTGTCATAGCCATCGAACTCGGTCGCAGCGACCTTGTCGGAAAGCTCGACCCACACGTCGTTGAAGCTGCCCCAGGCATCGCCCTTGGCGTTGGCGCGGGCGCGGGCCTTCTGGTCCTCCATGCAGGCAGTGAAGCCGTCCATGTCGACGTCGTGGCCAGCGGTGCCGGCGATCTCGACGGTCAGGTCGATGGGGAAACCAAAGGTGTCGTGAAGCTTAAAGGCAACATCGCCCGGAAGCACAGCGCCCTCGGCAAGCGCGGCCAGAGCCTCGTCCAGGTAAACGCGGCCGTTGTCGAGCGTCGTGGAGAAGCGCTCCTCCTCGGAGGCAACGATACCCTTGACGAGCGCGACGTTCTTGAGCAATTCGGGATAGGCCTCGCCCATCTGAGCGTTGACCTCGTCGATAAACTTGGTCAGGAAGGCACCCTCGATGCCCAGCAGGCGACCGTGGAAAACGGCGCGGCGGAGCAGGCGGCGAAGGACGTACTCACGACCCTCGTTACCGGGAAGGATGCCGTCCGAGATCATAAAGTCGACAGCACGGGAGTGGTCGGCGATGATGCGAAGAGAACGGCTGGCGCCGGAGTAATCGTCGGCGTCATAGGTCTTGCCGCTGATCTCCTCGCCCAGCTTGATGAGGTGCTGCATCAGATCGCCGTCGTAGTTAGCGGTCTTGTGCTGCATGATAGCGGCCATACGCTCCAGGCCCATGCCCGTATCGAGGTTGCGGTGCGGCAGCTCCGGCATGGAGCCGTCCTCCTGGCGGTCGTACTGGGTAAACACGAGGTTCCAGAACTCAAGGAAGCGGTCGCAGTCGCAGCCAGGCTTGCAGTCGGGGCTGCCGCAGCCGACCTCCTCGCCCATGTCAAAGTAGATCTCGGAGCACGGACCGCAGGGACCGGTGGGGCCAGCGGCCCAGAAGTTGTCGTCCTCGCCCAGGCGGGAGATGTGGTCCTCGGCAACGCCCAGAGAACGCCACACGTCGTGGGTCTCGTCGTCCTCGGTAAAGACGGTAAAGTACAGGCGGTCGAGCGGCAGCTTGAACTCCTTGGTGATGAGCTCAAAGGCCCAAGCGCAAGCCTGCTCCTTGGAGACGCCGCCAAAAGAGAAATCGCCAAGCATCTCGAAGAACGACAGATGACGGCCGTCCTCGCCGATGCAATCGATGTCATTGGTGCGGACGCACTTCTGGCAGGAGATCGCGCCGATCTCCTTCATGGTCTTCTTGCCCTGGTAGTACTCCTTAAACTGGTTCATGCCGGCGTTGGCAAGCAGCAGAGAAGGATCGTCGGGGACGAGGGACGAAGAAGGATAGAGCTTAAGACCGCGCTCCTCAAAGAAGTTGAGGAACTTAGAGCGAATCTCGGCCGTAGTCATTGACGGGTAGTCAGCACTCATAGAGGGAATCTCCTCGGTTTCACATCGAAACAGTTCAAACGTAACGATATTACCATCCCACCGCGGCTGTGCAAAAAAGAGGGCCGCCAAACAGCGACCCTCCAGCGAAAGTGCATGTTATTTAGGACTAAGCAATCCTTTGAAAAAAATGTTTATATTAACAATCGCTTCATTTTTACTGTTTAAAATACGTCTTAATTCTTCAAGTATTTTGAGTTCTTCCTTCTCCATAACTACGCCCCATTCTTTTTTTGTATAGTAATATTGTATCATTAGGAATCACAAATCACAAGTGATTTGTGATTAATCACTTGTGATTTGTGATAAGTGATTTGTGATTAATATATAAAAGCCCTCTTTAAAGGGCTTTTATGCTTATTTTGAAAAAGAGATAAAATCAATATATCCCTTTTCTCCGATTTTTACAACGGCATTGTAGGACTTTCTATCTTTCGTTTTGATTCCTTTTACCAGGGTTTCTTTTCCCTCTAGTAATTCTTTTACATTTGTTTTGGTGAGTTTTTTCTTTCTAAAATGTTCAGCTAAAGTGAAGGTACATTCAGGATAATTTGAACAACCATAAAACGATTTTTTTAATACAATATTGTTGCCACACTTAGGACATTTTCCTACAAGGGGTCCCGAGCGCTTAGTGGGAATTTGTACCCCTTATCGATACAAATTCCCCGTAGGCGCTAGGGACCTCTTTAGCTCCTTGGAAGCTGTCAGTAGTATACCTAATAATTTATCTACATTCCCTTTAGTAACGTGTAACTTTCCAAATTTACAAAAGCGACTCATAGAATTATTTCCTCCCGTTAAATAATAGATAACTATTAAAAATAGACAATACTTGCTCATAAGTAACGGTACTTAAATTGTTTACTTTGGCGTGTTTCATTGCTTGATGAAACTGATTTTTAGTAAACAGTTGACGATATTCTCGATTGACCCATTTTGAAACAAAGTACGTATATAGCTTCCAATATTTATCTGGAACATCTGTGGTATGGCGGGTAAGTTTTATTAAGACACTGTTTACTTTTGGTTTAGGATGAAAGCATTCCGCTGGCAGCTTAAGCAATTGCTGAATCGAGACTTGAGTGTGCAAGAGCAACCCTAGTGTTCGGTGAATATCCAAGGTACGCTTGTAGAATCCTTCTTCAACAATCAGATAGATGTCAGACGCATGGCTTTCAAAAACCACTTTTTTAATAATTTGTGTGCTTAAATGGTAAGGAATATTCCCAACAATTTTATACCTCTGTTTGTTAGGGAATTGAAACTGTAGAATATCTTGGTGAATTAAAGTGACACGAGTATTCAGTTTTAATTTTTCTGACGATAAGTTGAATAGATGACTGTCTAATTCAATAGACGTTACCTGTTTACTTATTTTAGCCAGTTTCGTCGTTAAATGCCCTTTACCTGTTCCAATTTCGTAAACGGTATCGGTTTCTTTTAAATTCAATTGTTTTATTATTTGGTTGAGTACTTTTTCACTCGTTAAAAAGTTTTGAGAATATTTTATATTTTTGTTCATGTAATCACTCCTTCTTAATTACAAATTTTTAGCATCTAATTTAACTTCAAAAACACAATAAAAATCTGATTATCCGCTAAAACACAGTATCTATCAGCATTTTCAAGGAAACAAACACATCAGTTTACTACTTATTTACTACTAACGAATGAGCCTTGATACGCAAGTTTTCCTAGATATGCAAAGATATGGTACAGCACGTCAGTATTGAAACAAGAAAAAATTGAATAACTTATAGACTATGGAACGCCTAAAATGACGTTCCTTTTCTATTTCCACCCGTTCTTATTGGAGTGCTATTTTTATTCCCAAAATGAAAGGAGCAAACAACTATGAAAATGTCAAAAGAAAAAATTGATATAAGCATGTTTGCCCCATGCGGAATGAATTGTAAGGTTTGTTATAAGCACTGTTACAATAAAAAACCTTGTTCTGGGTGCTTGAATAGTGATAAAGGGAAACCAGAACATTGTCGTAAATGCAAAATAAAGGATTGCATCAAAGGAAAATCGTTATCCTATTGTTTTGAATGTGCTGAATATCCATGTAAGTTGATTAAAAATCTTGAAAAAAGCTATAATAAACGGTATCAAGCAAGTCTTATAGAAAATAGCCGTTTTGTTCAAGAACATGGTTTGGAACATTTCATGGAACAGCAGAAAGTAAAATATACTTGTCCTAAATGCGGTGGCATTATTTCTATTCACGATAAAGAATGTAGCGAATGTCAAGAAAAAATGAAATAACAAAATTTCAGTTTGACAATTTTATATCCATACACACAAAGCAGTTAGTCTTAGGATTAACTGTTTTTTTAATATGAAAATACTATAATACTATATAAGAATCATCCGGAAGGAGCGACCGATGAATACCAAACGATTTATCCTGAATGCACTTCTGGTTGTAGCACTTTTAGCGCTCTTGGCCTTCTCCCACTGGTATTCAAACCAACCAGCATTTGGCTACGTATTATATGCAGTAATGTCCGGCGATAAGGCCTGTTGCCCTCTGCGAGCAATTGACGTTCTCTATTTCTATGTAGCCGGCCCCTTATCAATCGCTTTGCTCGTGTTTCTTGTCTTTTACAACATCAAAAAACGCTAACAGGGCCTATTCTAACAGGGCCTCTTAGGAATCCGAATCATCCATGGAGCCGTCGATGCCGGTTTTGGTGTCATCGTCCGTATTGGAATCGTCGTCCTTGGCGAAGGGGTTCTTGAAAAAGCCCGTCGCGTCGGGCTGAAGACCCGAGAGCTTGATCCAGGAATTATCGAGCTCGGGCTTGGGCATGGCCTTGGCCTCAGGCGCAGTCTCATTGCCTATGAGCTCAGACTCATAGATGAACGTGTCGTCGCCAAGCGCGTCATAGGCGGCGACCGGGTTGCCCTCGGCATCGCGATACGGCGTACCCTTAAACACGGCGCCTTCGTAGGCAACGAGCTGGCGGCCTGTCTCGTTTTCGAAGTAGTACACGAAGATACCCTTGAGGGCCGCACACAGCGGGATGGCGATAACCATGCCGATGGGGCCCATAAGCGCCGAGCCAATAACAAGGGCCGTGAGGCTCATGATGGGATGCACCTGCACCGAACTCTGCATGACCTTAGGCGAAATGACGTTATCGGTGACGTTTTGTGCCACCATGGTCACAACCAAGGTCCACAACGCCAGCATCGGGCTAAACATGAAACCGAGCACCGTGGCAATCGCAGCGCTCACCCAGGGACCGACAACCGGGACCAAGTGCATGATGCCGGTAAAGATGGCCATGAGCGCCGCATACGGATGCCCGATGATCGTAAAGCCGATAAAGGCAAGGATGCCACCGCAGATGGACGTCACGACCATGCCACGCATGTAACCGCCGACTGAGCGCGAAAGAATCGCGACCATAAAGCGGTACGAGGTCTCCTTTTCCTGACCGATGATGGTGCAGACCTCGTGGTGCATACGGGGATAATCGCAGGCAAGCCAATAGGCAAGCACCAGACCCAAAAAGATCACGAACAGCTGTGAGGCCGTGTTGGTGATAAGCGGAAACACGCCGCGGCCGAGCTCGGCGGCAATCTGTGAGACATATTTGGACGCCACCGTAACGAGCGAAGAAAGGTTATCGTCCAGGTACTCCTTGACCGGCGTGTTGTTGAGCGTCTTGGCGCGCGAGATCATCTCATTAAGGTCGCCGCCCGCAACACGTAGCTGCTCAGGCAGGCGGCTCAGGACTTCCATGATCTGGCCAAAGAGAATCGGCGACAGGATACAGACGACACCGACGAGCACGGCTACGACCACAATGAGCGCGATGAGCGAGCCGATGCCACGGCCCACCCCATGATGCTCAAGCCAGTTGGTAATCGGCGACATTACAAAGGCAATAATGGAGCCGACGGCCAAAAACTCAATAACCGGCGCCAGAATCCCCATGAGGTTAAAGATGACGGCAGCGATCACGATGCAGCCGACGACGGCCCAAATGCGCAGCGTCAGAATGCGGGTGTCGCGCAGCACGCGATCAGTTTGTTGGGGGTGTTCACTCATGAACGAACCATTACTCCGTCGGGGTCAATCTTGTCCTGAATCTTCTTAAGCGTACGGCGCAGCAGACGCGAAACCTGCACCTGGGAGATGCCCAGCTTCTTAGCGATCTCGATCTGGGTCATGCCCTTCACAAAGCGCAGCTCGATCACCTCGCACTCGCGCGGGGAGAAATCGCGAATGGCCTCCTCAATCACCAGACGGTCATCGGTAAAGTCGAGCTCGTTGTCGTCGTCGGCGTAGCGATCGAGAATCGAAGGCGCATCGTCGGAATCGGACGCACCGGGGGCCTCGATGGGTACCGAGGTGTAGGCCGAGGACGATTCCATAGCTTCGAGCACCTCGTCGACGGTCACGTCCAGATATTCAGCGATTTCCTCAACCTTAGGAGAACGCTGCAGCTCGTTGGTGAGCTTATCGGTGGCTTGGTTAACCTTGGCCGAGAGCTCCTGTAGACGACGCGGCACGCGCACGCTCCAGCCCTTGTCGCGGAAGTGGCGCTTAATCTCTCCCAGAATAGTAGGTGTCGCGAACGTGGTGAACTCGAGCCCGCGCTCAGGGTCAAAACGGTCGATAGCCTTGAGCAAGCCCAGATAGCCGACCTGCAAAAGGTCATCGAGCGGCTCACCGCGGTTCTTAAACTTGTTGGCAAGAAACCTTACCAGGTTCATGTGGGACATGACGAGTTGCTCGCGGGCATCCGGATCACCGGTCTCCTTGTAGCGACGAAACAGCTCGCGGGTTTTCTCCTTGTCCCAAGCGGTCTTACCGCTCCGGGAACGTTCGGTCATATTAGATATCCGCCTTGAGGTCGAGGGAAAGCGTCAGGGGCGCCGCGGTCTTTTCGTAGGAATCGCACACGCTTGCAAGAATGAGTTCGGCATACACGGCAGCCTGGTCATCCTCATCGACAGTCGCCTGACCGCCAAAGGTAAAGGTCATTCCCACATGAGATTCGTCGACATCGAATTTGATCGAGATATCGTCGCAGTCGACCGCGGTGCACCCAAAGATGAAGGCCTCCTCGGCAGCCATGCGAATATCCTCGATGCGATCGACGGACATAGAGCACAGGGCGCCGACGTTGGCGGCCGTCATGCGCACCAAGCGCGCGAAACGCGGATCACCGGCAACGCTCAGCGTAATGGGGCAGGTTGTTTCGCTACTCATCGCAGGACTCCTCGGAGGTCTCGGCGGGCGTATAGGTGTAATACTGAGCAGGCTTGGCTGCGGGCTTCTGAGCCGTATCTGCACCATCGGCGGCCTCGTCCTCAGCCTCACCAATCAGAACGTGCACGGTAGGCTGTTCGGCCTCGGCGGCAGTGGCGAGCTTGCGATCGGCGTCGGCTGCAGGAGCCTTCACCTTGTTAAATAACTTCTGCACGGCACCGGCCGCAGAGTCGGTCACGCTCGACACGGCATTGCTGGCCTCGGCCACACTGCCCGTGACCTGAGAAATGTCGCGAACGACCGCCTCAACCTCAACAAGGTTGGACGTCAGGGCGTCAACGGCAGTCTTGCTCGATTTGAGGAGCGGCTCCACCTGAGCAAGTGCCGGTGTAAGCTCATCAACGGCACCATCGAGCTTTGCCACCACGGGCTGTGCCTCGGCGAGCGTGTTGTTGAGGTCGCCCACCGTCTTGTCGAGCGAATCAACGACGGTGCGCGTCTTGCGCAGCGTGAGCGCGAGCTCGATAACAGCCCACACGCCGGCAACGGCAAGTAGCAGCAAGGCGATTTGAATGGGACTCATACAAGCCTCCCAAATGAATCGAAATACAGACGCTCTTCATAGTACCCCAAAGGGGACCGAACATGCCAAGTGTGAGATCGTGGGACAAAATAATCAGCAGCTACTTCGGAGCATTCCCGCTACGGTCGCGCTCGCTTTGCTCTACGCGCCACTCTTCCCAGCCGCGGCCGGCAGGCTGCCAAAACGCACCGCGCTCCAGCCCCTCGGGCAAATAGCGCTGATCGACCCAGCCTTCGGGATAATCATGCGGATACTTGTACACACCGTACTCATCGCTGCCCGGGCGATGGCGATCGCGCAGGTAGCTGGGCACCTCGCGAAGACCACTGCTGTGGATATCGGCCAGCGCCGCATCGATCGAGGCCTCACACGCATTAGACTTGGGCGCCAGGCATACATAGAGCGCAGCCTGTGCCAGGTTGATGCGACACTCGGGATAGCCAATGACCTCGGCAGATGTAAATGCGGCATGTGCCACCAGCAGCGCCTGTGGATCGGCATTGCCAACGTCCTCGGAAGCCTGAATCATGATGCGTCGGGCGATAAACTTGGGATCCTCCCCCGCATCGATCATGCGTGCAAGCCAGTAGATCGTGGCATCGGGGTCGCTACCGCGCATAGACTTGATGAACGCGCTGATAATGTCATAGTGCATGTCGCCGTTTTTGTCATACGAAAAACCTCGGCGTGGATTGGCAATCTTAACGTCATCCACGGTGATGGGATAACGCTCCCCCGCCGCCGGCGCTGGCGTCCCTTCGGTATCGGGACGCGTGACGGCAATCTCGCTCGCAAGCTCAAGGGTCGTCAGAGCCGAGCGCGCATCACCCGCAGCCAGCGTGCAAATGGTCTTGACGGTATCCTCATCGGCCGAGAACTTACCGTTTAAACCCTGCGGTGCCTCGAGCGCACGCTCAATGAGCGTGGCGATATCCTCGTCTTTCAAGTGCTCAAGCTCTACCACGCGCCCACGCGACAACAGCGCGGAGTTGACCTCGAAGTACGGATTCTCGGTCGTGGCGCCAATCATAATGACGGTACGGTTCTCAACGGCATGCAGCAGGGCATCCTGCTGCGACTTCGAAAAACGGTGAATCTCGTCGATAAACAAGATGGTACGCCGGTCATACGTATTCAGGCGCGTCTTTGCCTCGTCGATCACGCGACGCAGGTCCTTTACGGTGCCCGTCACGGCGCTGACCTCGACAAACTCGCTCTTGGTATGGCTGGCGATAATGTGGGCCAGCGTCGTCTTGCCCGTACCGGCCGGCCCGTACAGAATCACGCTCGATAGCACATCATGCTCAATCGCGGCACGCAACCATGAGCCCTTACCGACGGCCTTTTGCTGGCCCACATACTCGTCGAGCGAATTGGGGCGCATGCGAACCGCAAGCGGCGCATTCTGAAAGGAACGCTCACGCGTCGAAGCAGAAAAAAGATCATCCATAGCCATCCCGTGCATCAATCAAAACTTTACCACGAACAGTATACCGAAAAGATACGAACTACCGTTCGTTAATATAGGTACGATGCGGAAACTGCAGACCAGGGAATAGCTTGCTCGTCAGCTCGCAGAAATAGCCGTCCGTCATGCTCGCGATGTAATCCACCACCGCTTGATCCTTGTCGTCCTGCCAGGCATACGTGCGATCGTAGTAGGAAAGCTGCTGCTCGATGCGCGAAATATGATGCTTAAAGATGTACGAGGACTCGTCGCCTTTATTAAGATCTTGCAGGCAGCGGTCGTAGAGCTTTTCGAATGCCTCGCGCAGCTCCGCCTCGGAATCGCCCTCGATACCGCCCTTACTGTAGATCTTCTCGTAGTTCTCGCGCTTGGCCCGGCGGATCTCTTCAAACAGGTCCTCGCTCATCTCGATACGAGGCTTGCCGTAGCTATGCTCGACGATATCGATGGAAGCATGCGTGAGGATCCAGCTGTTGTAGGCGCCGCCCCGACCATCGTCAAAAGCGTCGGGGTCGAGCAGGCCCGCCGCAATGGCGTCCTGACGATCGCGACCGACGTAGGCGAGGATATCCGAGATACGCACCACGCAGCCCTCAAGCGTCATGGGGCGCAGGTGCTCAACCGCACTATAGCCCGTGGCGATACAGTCCTCAACCGTCCGGTCGAACTGGCCAAAGGATACCATGTGTGACAGCTCAAACACGCGCTGCTCGTACTCGCCGTTATGGCACAACACGCCATCGAGCGTCTGGAGCGACACGTTGCGGCCATACAGCGCATCGAGCACGCGTACCGACTGCACGTTATGGAAAAAGAAGCGGCCGGTACGCTCGTGATAGATATCGTTGAGAAAGCGCTCACCGGCATGGCCGAAAGGCGTGTGTCCCAAGTCATGGCCCAGGCCAATCGCCTCGATCAGATCGCAGTTGAGACCTAGGGCGCGACCGATATCGCGAGCGATGCGCGAGACAAGCTGCACATGCAGGCCGCGGCGCGACAGGTCATCGTTGCTGCGGAAGCTAAAGACCTGCGTTTTGCCTGCATAACGCGTGTACGCCGGAAGATGAAGAATCTTTTCGGTATCGCGCATAAACGCCGGACGCATAAGCGTGCCTTTGTCGGCAGCGCGATCAATACGACGAATGACCTGATCATCGTTGCAGCGATAGGGATTGACATAGCCCGAAGCACGATCGGCGGAAATGCGCTCGACAAGTTCGGGCGACAACGCCGAGGGAATACGGTCCATGCGCGCCGTAATGACGGCCGTTTCTTGATTAGTTGCCATGGCATGCTCCTTAAGAAGGATGCGCAATCGGTTACAATGTGCAGCCCACGACCTCGATTATGGCAAAAATCGGCACCAAAAACGGGAGCAATGGCAGGGAGCGCGATTTTGTTAAGAGGCATGAGAGGGCAAGGACCAGGAGCGCGACGGCAAATGCCATGATGCCGCCTAGAGGATCGACCGTGCAAAGCGCGAAAAGCGCCTTGGCATCCCCCATGCCGATGCCCGTGGCTTGACGGAGGCGCCGCCAAAGCGACTCAGTCAGCACAAGAGAAAGGTACACGATGACCGCAAGGCCAGCGTGGTCAAGTGCCGTGTTCAAGCCCGCATCCAGCCACACGCCCGCAAACGCCGCCACCGCACACGCGCCGGCAAGCTCATTGGGAAAGCGTCGCTCACGGGCATCAATCGCCGCGCCGGCAAAGACGCAGATCCAAAATGGGATATAGACCAAAGGACACCTCCCGGTACAGCCCTCTCAAAAGCAAAAACCACCACAAAGGTGCACCCCCTTTGCGGTGGTTCTGGTCGTGGTTACTTGGCGCCCTGCATGACCTCGTCGAGGGTAACGTTAACGGCGTGCTGCGTGGGCACCCAGTCGACCTTCAGGAACAGCGCGGCAACCGTGATGGGGATATAGCTGAACATAAAGATCGGGAAGGTAAACAGGTTGGTCACCAGGCGCCACTTTTGAGCGCAATGAATGTGCTTGTACTCAAAGATGGTCGTGAGCAGCGCCAGGATAAAGAAGGTCTGGTACATCATCACGAACGTCATGATAAGCGAGGCGGCACAAGCCTGCATCTCGACCTCGGTAGCCAAGAAACCATGCGAAAGGCCACCCACGATCAGGAACGTCGCATTGGCGAGCATGGAGATCAGGGACAGCAGCATGCCCGGAGCGATGGTCATAAACATGTCATATGCGGCAAAGCGATGATAGCGGAACGTCGACTTGACCAGATGCTTGCCGTAGGTAAAAAAGACCTGGTAGAAGCCCTTGGTCCAGCGCATGCGCTGTTTCCAGGACGCCTTAAACGTCACCGGCTGCTCGTCAAAGAACTCCGCCGGCGCATAACCGATGCGGATGCCGTGAATGGCGCAGAACGTGGTGAACTGGATGTCCTCGGTCAGTGTATGGAACTGCCAGCCGTGCATGCCCTCGATAACACTGGCGGAGATAAGGTAGCCCGAGCCCGAGACGGCGCAGGACGTCTTGCAGATATTACGCGCGTTGTTGAGGAAGCGGGCCTCACGCAAATACCAGGTGGCGTTGGCAGAGGAAATCCACGAACTGCCGAAGTTCTTGGAGTTACGATAGCTCGTGACCACATGGAAGCCCTGGTCAAAGGCATCATTCATCTTGGAGACGTAATCGCGGGAGATAACATTGTCGGCATCGAAGATAAAGTAGCCCTCAAACGTGTCGGGATACTCGTTGAGAATGCGATCGAAACCAAAGTCCATGACCCAGCTCTTGCCCTTGCGGGCCAGGTCATTGCGCTCGTAAACAATGGCACCGGCCTCGCGCGCGAGCTGCGCCGTGTTGTCGGTGCAAGCATCGGCGACCACGAAGACCTCGATGAGCTCGGACGGATAGTCCTGATCCTTGATAGAGCGTACGAGATTGGCGATCACGGCCTCCTCGTTATGCGCCGCGATAAAGAAGGCATAGCGGTGGAGTTTTTTGGCCTTGGGAGGCGCGACCTCGCCACGAAGAGCGCCAATGACAAAGAAGACCACCTGGTACAGAAAGCAGACCGTGAGTAGCGTAACCACAATCTGATTAAAGATCACGATGGGCGTGTTGGTTTGTAAAAAGGCGAGCATGCAGGCTCCCGAGAACGCGTTACGTAAACAACCGTATATCTTACCGTAGGCTAACCGAGTTCAAGAAACCACCTAATACTGGTTAGGGTTCGAGCAGACCGAGCTGCGGTGCGATTTCGTCGCCGGCGGCAGTGCGGCCGAGCGAGCGCGGGGCTAGGTCATCCAGAACGGCGGCGAGATCCCACGGCAGCTCATCGCGGCACTCAATGCGCTCCCCCGTCACGGGATGATCGAACGCCACACGCCAGGAATGGAGGAATTGCCTGGTCAAACCCTGGTCGGCACGCGCATCGCACTTACCGTAGAGCGGATCGCCCACGCAGGCGTGGTTGATATGGCGCATGTGCACGCGAATCTGATGCGTGCGACCCGTAAACAGGTGGCACTCGACGAGCGTATAGCCATCGTCAAAACGCGTGGAATCGAAGCGCTCGAGGACCCTAAAGGTCGTAATGGCCTGGCGCGCGAAAGGATCGTCCGAAACCGCCATCTTGACACGGTCGCGCGTAGAACGGGCAATGCCGGTGTTAATGGTGCCCTCGTCCATGGCAATGTGGCCGTGGACGAGCGTAATGTAGCGGCGGTCGAGCGTGCGCGTGCGGATGAGATTCTGGAGCGCGCGCTGGGTGTCGTCGTCTTTTGCCGCGAGCATAAGGCCCGAGGTGTCACGATCCAGGCGATGCACGATGCCGGGGCGGTCCTCGCCCTGCACGGTGCCCAGATGGTCGATACCACAGTGATAGACCAGGGCATTCGCGAGCGTACCGCTCTCATGACCATGCGCAGGATGGCACACCAGGCCGCGCTGCTTGGAGAGCACGATGAGATAGTCGTCCTCGTAGCGAATGTCGAGCGGGATGGCCTCGGGAATCACATCGGTGGGATCGTGCGGCTCGGGCAAATCAACCGAAATACGGTCACCGGCTCGCACGGCGTACTTTTTGGACAGGCAGGTCTCGCCATTGACCACTACGGCCCCACCCTCAATCAGATGCGCGCAGGCAGAGCGCGTAGGGCAGCCGTCATTGGCGCCCAGATAGGCGTCAAGACGCTGACCAGCGGCATCGTCGGCAACAAGGATATGGATGTCGGCCATTAGCGCTCATTCCTTTCACGAATCTTGCGGGCACGCTCCCCACGTTGTTTAGCCTTGCGCTTGGCGCGGGCCTCATCACGGGCGTTAAGCTCGGCGGTCGCATCGACCTCACGGGCCGCGGGGCTCAAGAACATGTAACCGAAGAGGGCGAGCACTACACCGACCGTAATGCCGATATCGGCCACATTGAAGACGGGGAAGTCGATGAAGGTGGTGGCAATAAAATCGGTCACGAAGCCAAAGGCCAAACGATCGATTGCGTTACCGATAGCACCGCCCGCAACCATCGCCATGCCCACAACCTCAAGATGGGCAAGCTGGGGTGCACGAACGAGGTACACAAAAATAGCGATAATGACCGCCAACGCCAGCACGGCAAACGCGATGCCATGCCCCTCGCCCATGCTAAAGGCAGCACCGATATTGCGGACAAACATAAAGTCGATGACATCAGGGATGATGGTCGCATGCAAAGCGTCGCCCACGGCACGAACCGCAAGCTTGGTCAGCTGGTCAACAAGCAGCAAAGCCAGCGCTACCCCACCAGCAACACCCAACCGCCAACGCAAAGGCGGCGTCATATCCCCAGTACGACCCAAATCAATCCCCTACCCTCAAAACAATCGAATTCCGTTTAACGCAATTAACCATCTTATATTGCCACACGCAGAGCGCACGACATATCCACCAACGCAAGCGAAATAATCAGCATAAAACAAAAGCGGCATTCCGAAAAACAGAATGCCGCTTTTATTCAGCGGAGCAAATGGGCCGAAGGCGCCCAAATTCTCCCTATAACTAAAATGCCGAGTTACCGTGCCTTAAAGGGCATTCGCACAACGCTTACAGATGTGAGCATGGCCGTTGTACTCGCCGACAGTGGTGCGGTAATTCCAGCAACGGTCGCAGCACTCGCCCTCGGCGGCCTCAATGGCAACAGAAAGCTCCTCGCCCTGGGTAAGCTCAACATCAGAAACGATGTAGAACTCGGCCAGGTCGACGGCCTTGTCGCCGGTCAGCAGCGCGTACATCTCGGCGGGAACGACCGCCTTGACGCGGACCTGCTGGCTCTTGGTGAAGGTGCCGGCAGAACGGGCATCCTCAAGGGCCTTGGTCACGGCGCTACGGAGCTCGAGCGAAGCCTCGAGCACGCCCTCAAACTCGTTGGCCTCGTCGACCGTAATGGGCGACTTATACCAATCGAGCAGCGCGGCGTACTTCTGGTGATCGACGCAGCCAGAAGGCGCATAGGCCATGGCCTCGTCAACCGTATAGGACAGGATCGGCTGCAGGTCGCGCATGAGCATCGAGAAGAGCTCAGCCAGCACGGTCTGGGCGCTGCGGCGCTCGAGCGAGCCGGGCTTGTCGCAGTACAGACGGTCCTTCAGAGCGTCGAGATACACGTTAGAGAGCTCGGTAACCACGAAGTCGTAGAGCGCGCGGTAGGCGCGCGGGAACTCGTAGCAAGAGTAAGCGTCGTCGACCTCGGCCTGGACCTGGGTCAGGCGGGCAACCATGAGCTTGTCGAGCGGCAGCAGGTCGGCAAAAGCGACGCCGTCGGTCTCGGGCTCAAACTGGCCCTCGAGCTCGGAGAGCAGGAAGCGCAGCGTGTTACGGAAACGACGGTAGGCATCGGACGTACGAGCGAGAATCTCGTGGTCGATGGAAACGTCGGAGCTGGTATCGACGGAGGCAACCCACAGGCGGATGATGTCGGCACCCATCTCGTCGCAGACCTTGTTGGGGTCGATGACGTTGCCGAGTGACTTAGACATCTTACGGCCCTGGCCGTCGAGGGTGAAGCCCTGCGAGACGACCGCCTTGTACGGAGCGTGGCCGTTGGCGCCCACCGAGGTGAGCAGCGAGCTCTGGAACCAACCGCGGTGCTGGTCAGAGCCCTCGAGGTAGACGTCCGCCGGGTACTCCAGCTCGGGACGGTACTCGCAGACGGCCTTCCAAGACACGCCGGAGTCCCACCACACGTCAAGGATGTCCTTATCAGCCTTGAGGTGATGGCCACCGCACTTAGGGCAGACGCAGGCCTCGCCCAGATAGCTCTCAGGAGCATCGGTAAACCAGGCGTCGGAGCCCTTCTCGTGGAAGAGCTTGATAACGGCGTCGAGCGTGGCGTCGTTCATGACCTTCTCGCCGCAGTCGGCGCAGGTGTAGCTGGGGATCGGCACGCCCCAGTTGCGCTGGCGGCTGATGCACCAGTCGGGACGCTGCTCGACCATGGCGCCAATGCGGTTGGCGGCATGCGCCGGATACCACTTGACGTTCTCGCGGACCTCCTTGCCAGCCTGCTCGCGCAAACCGGTCTTGTCCATCGAGACAAACCACTGGTCGGTGGCACGGAAGAGCACCGGATGCTTGCAGCGCCAGCAGTGCGGATAGCTGTGCGTGATCTTCTTCTCGAGGACCAGGGTGCCGCGCTCGCGCAGGAACTCGATGATGTGCGGGTTGGCCTCGTCGGTATCCATACCGCTGAAGGGGCCACCGGTGCCAAACTCCTCACCGGTGTAGAACTTGCCGTCGTCGTCGACCGGCATGCAGATGTCGGTGATGCCCTCCTTGAGGCAGGCAAAGTAGTCGTCGACGCCGTGTCCGGGCGAGTTGTGGACGATACCGGTACCGTCATCGACACCGACGTAATCGGCCAGCAGCGCTACGCCCTCAACACCGTCAAAGATCGGCTGCTTGTAGTGGATGTGGTGGAAGGTCTCGGCGGGAACCACGTAGGGCTTACCGTCGACCATGGCCGGGGTGTACTCCCAGCCAAACTCCTCGCAGCACTTGGGAGCCAGGTCCTCGAGCATGACCTCGGCACGGCCCTCGTGCTCAACGGCGACATAGGCGGCGCCGGGCTTGAGGGAAACGGCCTGGTCGGAGGGGATGGTCCACGGCGTGGTCGTCCAGATGATAAAGTCGACCGGGCCGTCGAAGTTCTCGAGGCCGGCAGGCTTGGAGGTCATCTCAAAGCGCACGAAGATGGAGGGGCTCGTCTCGTCGGAGTACTCGATCTCGGCCTCGGCCAGTGCGGTGTGGCAGTGCTTGCACCAGTGAACCGGCTTGTGGCCGCGATAGATCATGCCCTTATCGAACATGGCCTTGAAGACCTCGATGTCGGCGGCATCGTGCTGGTGATAGAGCGTCAGGTAGGGGTTGTCCCAGTCGCCGAGCACGCCCAGACGGCGGAAGCCGGCCTTCTGAAGCTCGATGTTCTCGACAGCGAACTCGTTGCAGAGCTCACGGATCTTGGCCGTGGGGGTCTGGTTGAACTTCTCGGTGCCGAGCTTCTCCTCGACCTTATGCTCGATCGGCTGGCCATGGCAGTCCCAACCGGGGACATAGGGAACCTCATAGCCCTGCATCATCCAGTAGCGGTTGATCATGTCCTTGGAGATCTTGTTCATGGCGTGGCCGATGTGGATCGGGCCGTTGGCGTACGGAGGACCGTCGTGCAGCACGAACTTCTTGTGACCCTCGTTCTTCTTCAGAACCTGCTCGTAGACCTTGTTGTCCTGCCAGTCCTTGAGTCGCTTGGGCTCGGACTTGGAAAGACCGGCACGCATGGGAAAACCGGTCTTGGGCAGATTCATCGTCTGCTTGTACTCGTTTGCCACGGTACCCCTTTCATGTCGTGGGCGCGCACGCCCGTTGGGCACCAAAATAGCGCCCGTCCCTACAAGCTGGGACGAAGCGCCACGAAACGGACTATGCGCCCGCAAAAGCTCTTCGCTTAACCACCCAGCTTAGATGCCCTCGCCCGCGTTATCGCGCGCTCGCATCCGTTACTCGGCTGGCCTGTATCGACGACCATCTCGGCGATATCTACTAAGACGTGCCTACGAGGCACGTCCGTTGGGATCGCAGCTCCGGGGTGATTTTCATCGGTCGCATGCACGGGCTCTCAGCGCTCCCCGCTCTCTGTAGCATGCGGACGGCCGACTACTCGTCCCCATCAACGCTTATGCGGAGTATGCTAGCACGTTCCTCGCCGGCGAAAAACCCTCAACACTGGTTTTATACGTTCGAAATTTCTCGCTATTACAGCCCTGCTCTAGGAGCAAAATACCTGAAAGCACTCTATCGAACGAAAGAAGGTTGCTATGCGCACGATTGGAATGAGCGACTACACCGTTGGCGAGGATTGCTTTGACGAGCTGCCCGCCGCACTGGCGGAGTACGGCGCGACAAAGGTCGCGATCATCGGTGGCAAGCGGGCACTGGCCGCAGCACTTCCCGGTATCGAAGCTGCGCTGGCAGGTACCGACGTCGAGATTCTGGAGACGCGTGTCTACGGTACCAACAGTACGCGTGCCAATATCGCCAAGGTCGTGAACTCCCCTGCCTGCCAGGAAGCCGACGTGCTCATTGCCTGTGGCGGCGGCAAGGCGCTCGATACCGTGAAGACGGCGGCCATCGAGCTCAAGAAGATCGTCTTCACCGTCCCGACGATTTGTTCCAACTGCTCCGCCGCGACCGCCATTGCCGTTGTCTACAACGACGACGGCTCGCTCGAGGGCTATTCGTACCCCAACCGCCCCGCTCACATCTTCATCAACCCCAAGATCATCGCCGAGGCGCCAGCAGAGTACTTCTGGGCGGGCGTAGGCGATGCCCTGTCCAAACAGCCCGAGGTGGAGTACGCCACGAGCGCCGGCAACTTGGAGCACACCGCCGGTCTTGGCCTGGCACTCGCCCACACCTGCTCCGAGCCGCTGTTTACCTATGGTGTGCAGGGTCTAAAGGACGTGCGCCAGGACCAGTCGACCGAAGCCGTCAAGCAGATCGCGCTCGACATCGTGGTCAACACGGGTTATGTCTCGAACCTGACCAACCAAAACGATTACTACTACAACTCGAGCGTGGCGCATGCGTTCTACAACGCCACCTGCAGCATTCCGCGCGAGGGCTCCTACCTACACGGCGAGGTCGTGAGCCTTGGTGTGCTAGTACTGTTCGCCTATACGGGCGACACCGAAAACCTTGAGCGCTACGCCGCCTTTAACAAGCAGATGGGGCTGCCCGTAACGCTTGAGCAGGTTGGCCTTACCGAGGCAGATATCCCGGCCCTGTGCGAATACGCGCACGCCACCAACGAGTGGAAGCAGGGAAACCCGGAGCCCTTCACCGACGAGAAGTTCGCCGCTGCCATCAAGGCCGCCAACGCCTACGGCCACACACTCTAGGCCAAGCCCAAAACCACCACAAAGGGGACAGGCACCTTTGTGGTGGTTTTTTATTGCTCCAGCATTCAGTTCGTACTCGAACCCGATTCTTTACGAGAAAGGGTTCGGGTACGTTTTTTGTTTATCGGAAATTCTGCGGAAGGACTACTCGGAACGGTAAACAGGAACGAACAGAGGCAGGGTGTCATCGTGGTGATGGCATCCTGCCTTTTGTTTTGCGGAACCAAGGTCGCTTTATACGAACTTGATCGCCACTTATATGGCGCATTGATGGCAATTGCTGCGTACGTGCGTACCGGGAGCCTGTACACCTCTGGCAAGGCGTAACACACTAGACTTTGTTCCAAAGTCCGTGTGCTAAGGGGGCAGGGCCCTTAGAATTCCTGTGGAGTGTGTACGCACGTACGCAGGAAAACAGCAAATTACGCTATATCAGGGCGTTCTTTCATTGGAGAGTATGGTATACACGGCTTAGTTCAACAAATAAGAATTTATATATGAAGGAGAATATTGATGAAAATGTTTTTATGTTCGCACTTTTCAAGTGTAGGAAGTCTGATAACGGAAGAAATTGAAAATAAAAAAGTCGCATTTATTCCAACAGCTTCGCTGCGTGAAGGCTACACCGGTTATGTCGGCTCGGCTCGAAAATTATTCAAAAAGTTGGGAGCAATCGTAACTGAAATTGATATTTCAACGGAGGCTTATTCAACGATAAAGTCTCTATTTGAAGATGCGGATGTAATCTATTTTACCGGCGGAAATTCTTTTTTCCTTATAGACCAGCTCCGTAAAACGGGAACGGATGAGCTGTTGAAGAAAGAATTGGCAAAGGGAAAACTAATGATTGGTGAATCGGCAGGTGCGATTGTATGCGCTCCAAGCATCCAATATATCGAGCAAATGGATGAAAAGCCGGAGGACTACTCACAAAAGGATGATGCAGGGCTTAATTTGATTGATTTCTATGTTCTTCCGCATTTTCTTACAGCACCATTTAAGAAAGTTACCGAGAAAATAATGACTGAGTTTTCGGATTTGAATCTATACCCAATTAACAATCGTCAGGGAATTGTAATTGATGGTGAAGGTTCAAAGGTTATTTGCAAAGACTAATTTAAAATTCCAGTTTGCTGCACTCGTTCCTAGCAGGGTTTGGGGCAGGCACGCCCCAACAAGAAGCCGTCCCAAAGGGGCAAGAATGGGGACTGCGGACGATTTCTTGGACCGTTACGCGACCCTTCCCAGCGCGGAGCGGAACTCGGCCGGCGTGCGGCCACCGAGCGCATCGCTGCGCCTCTCCGTATTGTATCGGCCGATCCAGCCCCCGAGCTCCTCGATGAAGCGCGCGGGGGTCCAGTCCGACCAGTCCCTGCCGTGCCAGAAATCCTTCTTGGGCAGGCCGAAGAAGCCCTCCATCGCCGCGTTGTCCGGGCTGCAGCCCTTGGCGGACTGGATTGGCTACACTGATGTGGACAGTTCCGGGAGGGGCGCAAAAGACGGGAGGGCCGTGTACGCGTTCCTGCGCGAGGGCCGCGGGGAGGGGCTGCCTGGGTACGGCGCCTGTCAACTCGGTCTACGTCTTTGATGACCGGGTCGTACTCAATATCAAATTCACGGATGATGCCAAAACGGTCACCCGTGAGGAAGTGTTGGGTTCGAGTACTGTGGACAATGTTCCAACATGCTGGGGTCGAACTCGCTAGCCGGAATGACGCGGTAGCCGTGACGCAGCAACAGATCGACGAAAACGCCGTTGCCCGCGGTGAGCGTACCGCTAAAGGTGCCGTCGTAGATGCGACCCGCGCCGCACGAGGGGCTGCGGTCCCGCAAGATGCACGCAGCAATCTCGGAAGGGCCGCCCGCCTGCTCGCACATGTCGAGCGCACGTTGAGCGCCCAGGCGGAATTCCCGGTCAACGGACACGCCCGCGCAGGTACGGACTTCGCCGTTCACAATCTCGGACGGGTCACGCGGCGTGGGCAGGCCGCCAAAGACCTCAGGGCACACCAAGAGGACCTCGGTCCCCGTACGCTCGCAAGCCTCGACCAACGCGCGGTGGTAATTATCGAGGCCGTTATACTTGCAGCTCTCGCCCATCAAACAGGCACTCACCACGATCTTCATACATATCCCTCCCAAGCAAAACGCCCCATTTGAGATAGGCACTCAAATGGGGCGTCGATATTTACTGACCCGAATGCAACGCTACTGCTGCTTAGGCATCAGCGGATTCTCGCGCGTGAGGAGATTCATAAACTCCTCGCCCGTGATCGTCTCCTTCTTGTACAGATAACGAGCCAGCTCATGGAGCTTAAACTTGTTCTCCTTCAGGATCTGCAGGGCGCGGTCGTGCGCATCCTCGATCAGCTTGGCGACAATTGCGTCCACGCGCTCGGCCGTACCGGGGGCGCAGGTGAGCGACGTATCCTGGTTGAGGTACGCATTCTGAACGGTACCGAGCGCCATCATGCCAAACTCATCGGACATACCAAAGCGCGTCACCATGTTGCGGGCGAGCTTGGTTGCTTGCTCGATATCGTTGGCTGCGCCGGTCGTCATCTCGCCAAAGATGAGCTCCTCGGCGGCACGTCCGCCGCAGTAGACAGCGAGCTTGTCCAGCACCTCCTGGCGCGTGGTCAGGAAGCGCTCATCCTCCTCGACCTGCATGGTGTAGCCCAGAGCACCGCTCGTGCGCGGCACGATGGTGATCTTGGTGACCGGCGCAGAGCCCTTCTGGCGGGCTGCGACGATAGCATGGCCGATCTCGTGGTAGGAAACGACCTGCTTCTCGTGGTCGGACAGCACCGTGGATTTACGCTGCTGACCAGCAATGACGACCTCCACCGACTCCTCAAAGTCGTCCTGGGTCGCGCGTTTACGACCCTCGCGGACCGCGCGCAGGGCGCCCTCGTTGATGATGTTGGCCAGGTCGGCGCCCGAAGCACCGGGCGTGGCGCGGGCAATCGCAGTCAAGTCGATCGGCGGCTGCGTCTTAACGCTCTTGGAATGCAGCTCAAGAATGTTCTTGCGGCCGGTCAGATCGGGCAGCTCAACGGGGATGCGGCGATCAAAACGACCGGGGCGCAGCAGGGCCGGGTCAAGGCTGTCCGGACGGTTGGTAGCAGCGAGGACAACGATACCCTTGTGGTTATCGAAGCCGTCCATCTCGGTCAGCAGCTGGTTGAGCGTCTGCTCGCGCTCGTCGTTGCCGCTAAAGCCGCCGCCATCGCGCTTTTTGCCGATGGTATCGATCTCGTCGATAAAGACGATGCACGGGGCCTTTTCCTTGGCCTGCTTAAACAGATCGCGGACCTTGGCGGCGCCACGGCCGACGAACATCTCGACGAACTCAGAACCCGAAATGCTAAAGAACGGCACGCCCGCCTCGCCGGCAACAGCCTTAGCGAGCAGGGTTTTACCGGTACCCGGAGGGCCAACAAGGAGAGCACCGCGCGGCAGCTTGGCGCCAATTTCCTCGTAGCGCTGCGGCTTCTCCAGAAAGTCGACGACCTCCTTGAGGGATTCCTTGGCCTCTTCCTGGCCAGCGACATCCTTAAAGGTCACGCCCACATCCTTGGAGGCGATAACGCGAGCGCCGGACTTACCCAGTCCACCGCCGCCAAAGCCACCGCCGCCAAAGTTCATCGACGGGCCGTCATCGCCCATAGCCTTCTTCATACGGCGGTTAAGCCACCAACCGATCAGGAAGAAGATGGCCATGGGAAGAATAAGCGTAAGCAGGTAGTAGGTCATCAGACCCGAGTTTTTATCGGGAACGACCGACTCCAGGGACGCACCGGATTCAAGCACACGATCGGTAAAGCCCGCGTCATTCGGCACACCGGTCGTCTTGTAGGCGATGTTCTCGTCCTCACCCTTCTTGGTGTAATAAATGGTGTAATCGTCGGTATTGTACTCGACCTTGTCGACACTCTTCTTATCGAGCGCTTTGACAAACGTCGAGTAATCGGTCTTCGTAATCTGCTGCGTGTGACCGATGTTGGGGAACAGAACGGTCGAGAGCACGAGGTAGACGACGAAGGCGATGAGCACGTAGAGGATCATATTCCGTCTACGTTTGTTGTCATCCATCTCCATCTGCTTGAACTCCATCTACTGGGGTTGATAATGCTATCTAGAATACCCAACGCGGACGGCGATAAACCGACGCCGGGCACGAAAGGACAGAGATGGCATCACTGGAAGTCGGCAAGGTTCAGATCTACACGGGCGACGGCAAGGGCAAGACGACGGCTGCGCTGGGGCTCGCGCTGCGCGCCACGGGCTATGGACTTAACGTACTCATGCTTCAGTTTGCCAAGAAGCTGCACTGCGCCGAACATGACGCAGCTCCTCGATTGGGGCTACGCATCGTACAAGCCAACCGCGACACACCCGAAGCCTGCGCTGCACAGATCATGGAGCTCGCACGCGAGCAGATTAGCCAGGTAGACATGCTGATCTTGGATGAGCTGGGAGAAGCCATGCGCCGAGGCTTTGTGACGCGCGAAGATGTCGAAGCGTTGATCGCAATGAAACCGACCACCACAGAGCTCGTGCTCACCGGCCGCGGCTTGCTGCCCCTCGCCGACCTTGCCGACCTAGTAACCGAAATGCGTCCCATCAAACACTACTTCGACGAAGGCCTCCTAGCCCGCCAAGGCATCGAATACTAATCCGGCACTTGGGGACGTTTCTTTTTTGCCGGCAGTTGGGGACACTCCTGCGCCGTCACCTATCCAGTAACCTAAATCTTCTTCCAACCTGCCGTACCAGAAACAACAGACGTACGACCAATGCCAACGACCCTCACTATTTGATTAATCGTGAGACCCGCTCTTCTCAATTTGCAGAGAATGGGCTTCCGCTCAGATGGTTTCATGGAAGCAAGCTCGGGAAGTGATATAGGGGCGGCAACGCTTTTGGCGACCTCAAGAGCCTCATCATCCAGGATGCGTGGTCGAGGCTCAGCATCGTAGGGCGCTTGGTCAATTCGATCGGCAAGATAGTGACGATACTCAAGAGATCCACCCACGAGATCTAGAACAATCCCGGGGTCACAGAATCCAAATCCATCATAACCGTAAGCATACGCTCGGTAACTGGACCAACGATATGTATCAACGGCGGAAATGCCTGCCTTGACCGGATTCATATGAATATAGTCGGCAAGCGAAATTGCTTGTACATCATTCTCGACCGGAATATTAGTAAATCTATCTTGGAACAAGTGCCCAACTCGATCTGTTTTGCGATTGAAATACATCGCATACGAGGTAAGAACGCCGCTCATGCACGAAGATATCTTCTCATGATGATCGTCGACCATAAGATGGAAATGATTCGACATGAGACACCATGCTGTAACGCCAACGCCATTACCGACAAGTTTATCCTCGAACAGCGTAAGCATCCGATAGCGATCTTCATCGTCTTCGAAGATGCAGATGCCGCCATTACCGCGTGCGATTATGTGGTTATAGCCTGTTAACGAAACGACTCTACCCGTTCTTGGCATATCGCCCTCCCATCACAAACCCACCGGGCAACATCTGATAGGCGCGGACGATCTAATTTGCTAAGCCCGTTTTGACAGTTTACAGGGCACGACAAACAGAGTCTCCGAAAAAGGCGAAATTACTTCCCAAGGAGTGTCCCAAAGTGCCGGCAGAAAAGGAACGTCCCTATGTGCCGGCAGAAAAGGAACGTCCCTATGTGCCGGCAGAAAAGGAACGTCCCCAAGTGCCGGCTAGGCGGTGGCGCGGCCTAGCCAGTTCCCAAGTGCCGGCTAGGCAGTGGCGCGGCCTAGCCAGTTCCCAAGTGCCGGCTAGGCAGTGGCGCGGCCTAGCCAGTTGCCGCTGTGGTGGTAGATGGTGAACATCGTGGCGG
>NZ_QROQ01000001.1:113412-174345 GCF_003475115.1 Collinsella sp. AF37-9
GCCGCTGTGGTGGTAGATGGTGAACATCGTGGCGGTTATTACCCAGGTTACGGGGTAGACCAGCAGCAGATGCTCGAGCGAGGGGTCGAGCGGCATAATCGCGAACACCCACGCCACGCGGAGCACGACCGTGCCGAATATCGTGAGCATCATAGGCTGGAAGCTCACGCCAGCGCCGCGGATGGAGCCGGACGCGTTTTCGATAATCGAGAAGATCGCGTAGAACGGCGCGATGAAATGAAGAATCGTCGTGGTGTAGGCCGAAATTGCGGCATCGTCGATAAACAGACGCGAAAGCGGGCCCGAGAATACCAGCAGCACGGCAGACAGGCCACCGATAAGCACAAATGAAAGCACGAGCGACGTGTGGTATCCCTTTCGCATGCGATCGTAATTGCGCGCACCAAAGTTCTGCGCCGAGAACGTAGTAATCGACACACCAAGCGCCTCGGTCACCATCCAGATAATGCCGTCCAGGCGACCGGAAAGACCCCAAGCGGTCGTGACATCGGCTCCAAACGAGTTGACCGACACCTGAATCAAGACGTTGGAGATCGAATACGCCGCCGATTGAAAACCAAGCGGCAAACCGCACGAAAGCATGCTCTTGCAAATGCCGCGATCGATGCCGAGCTTAGAGAGCGACAGGCGCCACGCGCCCGGAGCGCGCATCATGCGAATCACAATCATCGTGGCATTGGAGCAAATGGTCAGCGCCACAGCGATACCGCAGCCCAGGGCCTCCATATGCAGCACGGCGACAAAAATGATATCCAGTACCACGTTCACGAGGCAGCCGGAGGCAATGATCACGGCAGGGCCACGCGTATCACCCACGGCGCGCAGCAGCGCGGTGCCCATATTGAGCAGCAGCGCCGCAAACATGGCGGCAAAGTAGCAACGGGCATACGCCACACCCTCGGCCAGCAGCTCATGCGGTGTATTCATCAGCACAAGCATCGGCTCGACAAACACCATGCCCAGAATGGAAATGACAATGCCGCCCACCAGCGCGAGCGTCATGGCCGTATGGACCGATCGGCTCAAGCGCTCGTCATCGTGCTGACCAAAAAACTGGCCGGTAATAACGGCACATCCAGCACCAACACCGACGCAAAAACCAATGCAGAGCTCCGTAAGCACCATCGTGGCCTGAATGCCACCCAGCGCGAGCTTGCCGCCAAACTGACCGACGATATAGGTACCGATAAGCGTGTATGCCTGCTGAAAGAACGAACTAAAGAAGATGGGGACGCACAGCGACAGCAGCTGCTGCCAAATAACGCCCTGCGTTACATCGATAGCCGTAGATTTCTTAGCCACACGCCCTCCCCACCAGCGTACGTCAAACAACAAAACGGCACTTTAAAACGAAAGCCAAAACCAGCTTAGCACCGACCGACGTCGGCCGAAACGTCCCGAACCAGAGCCCGGTGCGAAATATCTGCCTAGTGATACAGCCCCGGCTGGTAGTGGTACTCGTTGCTCACATGCGGGCACAGTTGCCAAAAGGCGACGGCACTCGCAGCGGCAACGTTGAGTGAATCGACCCCGTGCGCCATCGGAATGCGCGCGGCTCGGTCGCAGCCGGCAATGGTCTTGGTGCCCAAGCCGGCACCCTCGGTACCCATAAAGATCGCTAGGCGGTCAATCTCCTGCAGCACGGGATCGTCCAGCGACACCGAATCATCCGTCAACGCCATGGCGGCACACGAAAAGCCGGCATCGTGCAGCGCCGCCAGCCCATCATGCGGCCATACGCGCGCCTCGCTGCCAATGCGCGTCCAGGGCACCTGGAACACCGTGCCCATGCTCACGCGGGCCGAGCGACGGTACAGCGGGTCACAGCAAGTGGGGCTCACCAAAATGCCATCGACGTTCAGCGCAGCCGCCGAGCGGAAAATCGCGCCGACATTGGTGTGGTCGACAATGCCCTCGAGCACGCACACGCGCACCGGGCGCTCACCCGCCGCCTCGACGACGCCACTCAAGAACTCGGCTACCGGAATCTGGCGTGGACGACGGAATGCCGCGAGCGCACCGCGCGTCACGTTAAAACCCGTCAGCTGCTCCATGAGCTCCATGGAGGCAACGAACACAGGAACCGGACCCGCGCCCTCGCGCACAACCAGGCGCTCAAACAGCGGCATCATCTGATCGAGCCAGCGTTCGCCCAAAAGAAAGCTCACCGGCTCGTATCCGGCGCGAACCGCACGCTCGATGACCTTGGCGCTCTCGGCGATAAAAATGCCCTTCTGCGGCTCCAGCACGCAGCGAAGCTCACGCTCGGTCAGTCGCACGTAGGCATCGAGCCGCTCGTCCTCGAGCGAATCGATTCGCAGCACCTCAACGGCATCAGTCATAGCAGCCAGCCCGCACCCTTCTTTACAGCACATCTATACCAAACGAGGCGACGCTAAGCGCCGCCCCATGCACTCAATCAACCCGATGATACCGTTCACGCCAGGCGATTTATGCCTCAACGCGACGATACGTCACGAACTCATAATCGACACCCTCGTCACCCTCGCCCGAGGCAATCGTGGCAACCCCGCCACGCCGCGCAATCTCCCACGCGGGATCGGCGTCCAAGTCGGGAAAGTACGTGTCCACGGGATGGACGCAGTGGTTATGCGTGACCTCGGCCTCCACGCAGTACGGCAAAAACTGACGATACACCTCGCCACCGCCGATCACCCACGCAACGGGCTCATCGGCAACCACGGCGAGCGCTTCGTCGACGCTATGCACCACGTCGACGCCCTCGGCAGCAAAGCTCTCGTCACGCGTGAGCACGATATTGCGGCGGTTCTTGAGCGGACGCCCACCGGGAAAACTCAGCAGGGTCTTGCGTCCCATAATAACCGGGCACCCTTTGGTGCACGCCACAAAATGGCGCATGTCGGCGCGATTGGACACCACCATGTCGCCCTCGCACCCAATGCCCCAGTCATCGCACACGGCGACAATGGCAGAAAGCTTACACGTCATGCGCGTCACCTACACCGCAATGGGGATGTTCTTGACCTGCGGGCCGTGCTCATAACCCTCGACGATCAGGTCGTCGGTCGTAAACGCATAGAAGTCATGCACATCGGGGTTAAGCGTTACCTTGGGCGCGGCAAACTGCGGACGCTCGATAAGCTCGCGGACGATATCGACATGACGGTCGTAAATGTGGGCATCGGCAATCACATGTAGCAGCTCGCCGGGAATCATATCGACCGATTGCGCGACCATCATCAGCAAGATGGCGTACTGGCACACATTCCAGTTGTTCGCGGCCAAAATGTCCTGGCTGCGCTGGTTGAGAATCATGTTGAGCGTCGGTTTGTCATCCTGCGGGCGCTGCGTCACGT
The DNA here is from genome assembly GCF_003475115.1 of Collinsella sp. AF37-9. Classification (NCBI taxonomy): domain Bacteria; kingdom Bacillati; phylum Actinomycetota; class Coriobacteriia; order Coriobacteriales; family Coriobacteriaceae; genus Collinsella; species Collinsella sp. AF37-9. The sequence continues at coordinate 116,772 of NZ_QROQ01000001.1, forward strand.
TATACGTCACGCTGTAGGCGCACGGATACAGGTGCATCTCGGACAAATCGCTAAACACATAGGTATTCGTCATAATGCGGCGGCTGTACGGCGTGTTCTTAAGGTCGTACAGAACGCGGTCCATCTGGTCGAAATCGCCCTCGGCATAATGGCTCTTCTGCCCAATCTGATACCCGTAGGCCTTACCGATGGAGCCGGTCTCGTCAGCCCACTCATCCCAAATATGGCTGTTGAGGTCATGCACGTTATTGGACTTCTTTTGATAGATCCATAGGATCTCATCCATGGCAGATTTGAGGGCCGTACGACGCAGGGTAAGCGCCGGAAACTCCTCACGCAGGTCATAGCGTGCCGTAACGCCAAAGTTTTTAATGGTATAGGCAGGGGTGCCGTCCTCCCACACCGGACGGACCTTTTGGCCCTCGGTGGTGGTGCCATGGTCCAGAATATCGCGGCACATGGTTACAAACTGTTGATCAGCCTTGCTCATTGACCCTCCTGTCAGTCGCCTACAAGCGAGATTCATTGTAGCCCAGGCGCACGCGGCCCCACAGCCCAAACATAAGCCCTTGTTTTCTGACATATGCCAGAAATCTCTTGCGTAAATCTGCACGTTCGTTATTCTATTGTTGACATATGTCAGATAAGGAGCACGTATGGCAGGAAGACGCGAGAAATTGCGCCGTGTTGGGATCATCCCCGAATATCGCGGCTTTACCCCCGACGGCCTTGCCAGTGGAGACGCCATCGACATGACGGTCGACGAACTCGAGGTGCTGCGCCTGTGCGACCTGGAAGGCCTCAATCAGGAGGCCGTCGCAAAGCACATGGGCATCGCGCGCGCCACGGTGGCGGCTATTTGCAGCCGAGCGCATCGCAAGGTGGCAAACGCGTTGGTCAATGGTCGGGCGCTCATCATCGAAGGCGGCAATATCGCGTACTCCCCCATCACCACGACAACGGCCGCATGGCCAGCAAAGGGGGTCGGCACCATGAGGGTGGCAACCACGTACGACAATGGCAACATCTTTATGCACTTTGGCCGCAGTGAGCAGTTCAAGATCTACGACATTCAGGATGGCAAGGTACTCAACGAGCAGGTCGTGGACACCGGCGGCACCGGCCACGGTGCCCTTGCGGGCCTGCTCGCCAACGGCGGCGTGGACACGCTCATCTGCGGCGGCATCGGCGGTGGCGCTATCAACGCGCTTGCCCAAGCCGGCATCACAGTATACGCAGGTGCCCAGGGCAGCTGCGACGCTTGCGTCGAGGCCCTCATTGCCGGCACGCTCGCGCAGACCGGCGAGGCCACCTGCGACTGCCATGGCCACGGCCACGACCACACTCACGAGCATGGCGATTCCTGCAGCTGCCACGGCCATCACGAGCACGAGGGCCACGAGGGCTGCGGCTGCCACTAACGGCACGGCACCGCGAGCTCGGGGCGCGATACTGAACGCAGCCCAACTATCAAAGCCAACAACAAAGGCCACCCGGTAGCTTCCGAGTGGCCTTTGCCATATCAAGCTGGAATTACAGCTCTATTTCTTATTACGCATCTGCGCTTCCATCTGGCGCAGCAGCTCCATATCGGACTTGGGACCGCCCGTACCCAGGCCGCCCATGCTGCCCAGACCCATAGCGTCCAGGCCAGGGATATTGGGCATGCGCATCTTCTTGCCCTTCTTGCCCTTTTTGCCCTTCTTGCCGCCGGCCTGCGCCTGATTGGCCATCGTGCGCATGCGTCCCATCATCTTGTTCATCTCGCCCCACTGCTTCATAAGGCTGTTGACCTCGGTGGGGGTCACGCCGGCGCCCTTGGCAATGCGGGCGCGACGCTGGCCGTTGATGATGGAGGGGCGCAGGCGTTCCTCCTTGGTCATCGACATAATGATGGCCTCGTTCTTGTCGAAGATGCCCTCGTCCAAGTTGCCGCCCATCTGGTTGAGCGCGCGCTGGCCACCGGGGAGCATGCCGAGAATGCCCTTCATGCCGCCCATCTTCTTAACGGCTTTCATCTGGTCGAGCATGTCGTTCATGGTAAAGCCCTCGCGCAGCATGCGCTCGGCGGCCTCGAGCTGCTCGGCATCGGCGGCCTCCTGGGCCTTCTCGATGATGCCGACGACGTCGCCCATGCCCAAGATTCGCTTGGCCATACGGTCGGGGTAGAACGGCTCCAGCGAATCGGGCTTCTCGCCCATGCTCACGAACTTGATGGGCTTGCCGGTCACCTGGCGCACGGAAAGCGCGCCGCCACCACGGGCATCGCCGTCGAGCTTGGAGATGATCACGCCGTCAAAGTCGGTGCGCTCGGCGAAGGTCGAGACGACGTTGACGATATCCTGGCCGGTCATGGCATCGACGACCATCAGCACCTGATCGGGCTTGACGGCCTTCTTGATGTCCACGGCTTCCTGCATCATCTGCTCGTCGATCTGCAAACGACCGGCGGTATCGACGATGACCACGTCACGCAGGTGGTCGACGGCCTCCTGAATAGCGCCCTTGGCGATGTCGACCGGGTGTGCACCGTCGCCGCGGAAGACCGGCACGCCGATCTCTCCGCCAAGCGTGGCTAGCTGGTCGGCTGCGGCGGGACGGTAGACGTCGCACGCGGCGAGCAGCGGCGAGCGGCCCTGCTTCTTGAGCAGGTAGGCCAGCTTTACGGCCGCCGTGGTCTTACCGGAGCCCTGCAGGCCCACGAGCATGATGACATTAGGAATGCGGTTACTAAAAACGAGCTTACTCTCGGTGGAGCCGAGCATCTCGGTAAGCTCGTCGAGCACGATCTTGACGACGTTTTGCGCCGGCGACAGCGACTCCATGACCTCGGCGGTCATGCAGCGCTCCTTGGTCTTGGCGACGAACTCCTTGACAACCTTAAAGTTGACGTCGGCCTCGAGCAACGCCATGCGAATGTCGCGCATGGCCGAGGTGATGTCGGCCTCGGTCAGCTTACCCTTGCCACGCAGGCGGTCAAATGTGTCATTGAGGCGATCGCTCAGAGAATCAAACACTAGTCACTCCTTAGTTGGACTCGCCCACCAGGGCGCGGCAGAAATCTTTGGCGTTAAACTCCTGCAGGTCATCGACCTGCTCGCCCACGCCGATGCGCAGGATCGGGAGCTTGAGCTTCTCGGCCACGGCCATGGCGATACCGCCCTTAGCCGTGCCGTCCAGCTTAGTCATGATAATACCGTCCAGGCCCAGCGCCTCGTTAAACTCGAGCGCCTGGTTCAGACCGTTCTGGCCGGTGGCGGCATCGATCACAAGCACGACCGAGACCGGCATGGGACCGGCGGCCATATTGGCGGCGCGCTTACGCGTCACGTTGACCACCTTGGCGAGCTCGCGCATGAGCTCGGGGCTCGTATGCAGACGACCGGCGGTGTCGATAAGCACCAGGTCGCTGCCGCGCCTGTCGGCCTCGTCGAGCACGTCGTAACAAACGCTCGCCGGGTCAGAGCCGCGGTCGCGCTTGATGACGGGAACACCGGCGCGCTGGCCCCACACATCGAGCTGCTCGATGGCGGCGGCGCGGAAGGTATCGGCCGAACCGATCACGACATTCTTGCCGCGGGAAGCCATGGCGCTCGCAATCTTGCCGACCGTCGTGGTCTTGCCGGCACCGTTGATGCCCACAAACAGCACGCAGCTCGGCGTATCGGAGAACGGATCGCGCTCGATGGGCACAAAGTGCTGCTCAAGCTGCTCGGCCAGAGCGCGGCGAAGCTGCGGAGCGGTCTTGAGGTTCTTCTTGGCTGCGGCATCGCGCAGGTCATCGGAGACCTGAATGGCGACCTCGGCACCCATGTCACCCATAACGAGGGTGTCCTCAAGGTCCTCCCAAAAGTCCTCGTCGACCTCGCCGCCAAAGTAGAAGACCTCGTTGAGGGCCTCGCGGCTGCGCTCAAGTCCGCGCGAGAGAGCGTCAAAGAATCCCATTATGCATTCACGACCTTTCCGGTTTCGCGATCGAGTTTTTGCGAGACGACGCGACTGACGCCGTCGGCTTGCATCGAGACACCGTAGAGAACGTCAGCATCCTCCATAGTACGGCGCTGATGCGAGATTACCAAGAGCTGCGTATCGGAACGCAGCACATCGAGGGCGCCGATGAGCTTGGACAGGTTGGCGTCGTCGAGCGCGGCCTCGACCTCGTCCAGCACATAGAACGGCACCGTGCGCGTGCGATACACGGCAAAGAGCAGGGCGAGCGCCGTCAGGCTCTTCTCGCCACCCGACATGAGCATCATCTTGGTGATGCGCTTGCCGCGCGGCTGCGCCACGACCTCGATACCCGTCTCGGCCGGATGCTCGGGATCGGTCATCTCCAGATGAGCCTGGCCACCCGGGAACAGCATAGCGAAGATCTCGCGGAAGTTCGCGTCGACCTTCTCAAACGTCACCAGAAACGCCTTGCGCATCTTGCGATCAATGGCCACCGTGATCTTGGTGAGCGCCTTACGCGCGCTCTCCAGATCGGCCAGCTGCTCCTCGATGTAGTCAGCGCGGCGCTTGAGCTGCTCGTACTCCTCCATGGCAACTTGGTTCACGGGACCAAGGTTGTTGATCTGGCGCACAAGCTGGTTGAGCTCGCGCTCGGCGGCGTCGCGGTCCGTGGGCGCAGGAAGCATAAGCGCTTCCTCGAGTACCGTGTTGCCATCGGCGGTAATGGCCTTAATGGCGGCCTCTACCTGCACCTCGAGCTTGCCACGCGCGACCTTAAATTCGTTTTGCGTGGCGGTGGCGGTATCGACCTTCTCCTTAGCGCGGGCAACCTCTGCCTTGGCATCCTCGATGGTCTTCTTGAGCGAAGCGGAGTCCGCCTCCTCCAGAGAGGCCTGGTCACGCAGACGCGCTGCCCAATCCGACGCGCGCTCCAGCAGGGCCGAATAGCGCTCGTGCATGGGATCGACGCGCAGGCGCAGCAGCTCGAGTGAGCGCGAGGCCTGGCGTGTTCCGCGGATACGGCGGTCGATGCCCTCCAGGCGATGCTCCAGATCGGGTGCTCGGCCCTTCAGAGAACGAAGGCGCTCGCTCGTCTGGGCCAGGCGGACCTTGGCATCGGCGAGCTTGCCGGCGGCCTCGGAATCGTCACGGCGAACGCGGTCGAGTTCGTCGTTGGCTTCGGCAATCTGAAGGCCAAGATCGCTTGCCTGCGCTCGGGCCTCGTCACGCGAGCGGGTGAGCTCGTCCACGCGCGGACGCGCAGCGCGAACGGCCTCGGCGGCCTGCTCGCGGCGCTTGGAGATGCGCACGCGCTCGACCTCGGCGTTGTTGGCGCTTTGCTCCAGACGGCCAATCTCGGAGAGCAGCGAGCGGCGCTCGCCCTCAAGACGGGCGATCTCGCCGGCGGCATCGCCCTCAGCGGCACGCGCCTCTTCGACGGCCGCATTGGCCTCGACGACCTGATCCGACACATGATCAAACACAGCAGCCAGATCGGGTTCCAGGCCCTCCAGCTCGCGAATGCGACGCTTGCGCTCCAAAGCACCCGAAGCCTCGCCGGCGTCGAGCCCCACACGCACCAGGCCGCCGCAGGCGACGCGGGCGCCATCGGGGGTCACGTAAGTCACGCCGTCAACGACCGGCGCCGACAGCGCAGCCGCCAAGTCGTCGACAACGTAATAGCCGCCGAGCAGCGCCTCGACAACCGGGCCATAGCCGGCGCGTACGGACAGGCGATCGACCAGGCGGGAACCGGCAGCGCCCTTAGCGGCAGCAGAGGCGCTCGCACCGCGCGCCACCAGCAGCGCCTCGCCCGAGGCCTTCTTCTGGTCCAGAGCGGCACGACCGGCACGCTCAAGCGCGGACGTATCGTCGAACAGCAGCGCATCGATATCGCCGGCAAGCAGCTGCTCCACCAGGCCCTCGAGCTCACGAGGGGCCTCGAGCACGTCGCCCAGACGACCCGAGACATCGTCGCCCAGTACACCCACCAGACAGCTCACGAGCGGCGAGCTGTCGGCCATGCGGGCATCGAGTTTCTTTTGGCTAGCAAGCTCCGAGCGCACCTCGGACAGTTTGTTGCGCGCCTCGCTCTCGCGGGCACGCAAGTCCTTAAGGGCTGCACGGGCGACCTCGGTAGCCTCGCGCGCATCAATCTGGGCTTGACGGGCCTGATCGAGTGCACCCTCAAGCTCCTCGGCGCGGTCGCGACGGCTCTCGAGTGAGGCCGTGACTTCCTCGAGCTGGTCATCGATCTGCTCCAGGCGCGAGGCATACATGTTGTCCTCGACCTCGGCGTTGCTCAGCGAGTCCTTCACCTTGGCGAGTTCGAGCGCCGCGTTATCGGCCACACGCTGCACATCGCGTTGCTCACGCGTAAGCTGCGAAATCTGATTGTCGAGCGTCACGCGCCGCTCGTGGAGCTCGGCGGCGGCAGGTCCGGCGGCGTCAACGTCCTCCTGGGCCTGCATGTGCGCGCCGGTCACTTCCTCAAGCTGCGCACGCGCGTCCTCGAGCTCCTCTACCACGCGACGACGCAGATGCTCGGAGCTCGAGATCTGGCCGCGCATGTCGGACAGGCGCGACACCATGTTGTGGCCCTTTTCCTCGAGCAGGCGCATATCGGAGTTAATGCGGCCGACCACGTCTTGCATATGGCGGCGCTGCTCGCCCAGATCGCCCACAAACAGGCCCTTTTCCTCGAGCATGACCTGGAGCTTCTCGAGCTCGCGTTCCTTTTCGCCCAAGCGGTACTGCGCAAGCTCCAGCTCGGCGGCACCTTCCTTGGAGCGGCTCTCCAAGTCGTTCCACTGCGACTGCAGCGAACGCAGCTCGTCGACGGCCAGCATCTGCGTAAGCTCGTTCGCGCGCGAGGACAGCTCTTTATACTTGCGCGCGCGATCGACCTGACGCTCCAGCGGTCGCAGCTGACGGGCAATTTCCTTATTGATGTCGCGGGCACGCGTCAGGTGCTCGTCCATCGATTTAATCTTTTTGAGTGCACGCTCCTTGCGGCGCTTGTGCTTGGAGATGCCGGCAGCCTCCTCGATCAGGGCGCGGCGCTCCTCGGGGCGGCTCTGCAAAATGGCATCGAGCTTGCCTTGGCTGATGATGGAATGCGTATCCTTGCCCAGGCCCGAATCGTGCAGGATGTCCTGAATGTCCATCAGGCGGCACGGGCTCGAGTTGATGAGGTACTCGCTTTCGCCCGAGCGGTACATGCGACGGGTGATGGCGACCTCGTCAAAGTCGACGGGCAGCATATGGTCCGAGTTATCGAGCACCAGCGTGACCTCGGCGACACCCACCGGCTTGCGCGCGGACGAGCCCGAGAAGATGACGTCCTCCATGGCCTGACCGCGCAGCTGCTTGGCGCTCTGCTCGCCCAGGACCCACAGAATCGAGTCGGAGATGTTCGATTTTCCCGAGCCGTTGGGACCGACGATGACGGTCAGGCCCGGCTCAAATGACATATGGGCGCGGTCGGCAAACGACTTGAACCCTTTGAGCGTGAGGGACTTGAGATACACGGTTCCTCGCTTAAACAGGCTTCTTGTTGAGAATCACGCCGTTGGTGGTGTAGCCCATGCGGTCGAGCGCCTCGAGAGCAGCGGCCCCCTCGGCCTCCTTCTTGGAGGAACCGGTGCCGCGGCCCTGGCGAATACCGTCGATGAGCACCACAGCGGTAAAGGTGGGCGCATGTGCGGGGCCCTCGGAGCCGACCAGCTTATACGCGGGAGGCTCGTGGCCGTCTGCCTGCACGCACTCCTGCAAGAACGACTTGGGGTTCGCGGGGTGCTCGGCACGCTCGGTGGCCAGGTGCGGCTTAAGCGTACGGTGGATGAACTCCGCCGCCGCATCCCAACCGGCATCCAGATACAACGCGCCCACGAGCGACTCGTAAACGTTCTCAAGCGCCGAGTGCAGGCCGCGCGCGCCGGTACCGGTCTCGGAGGCGCCAAAGATGATGATGTCGTCGATACCCAGCTCGTGCGACACCTCGGACAGCGTGGCGCCCGAGACAAGGGACACCTTCAGGCGCGTGAGCTTGCCCTCGTCAAACTCGGGATAGGACTCAAAGAGCGAACGGGCCACCACGGCGCCCAAAATGGAATCGCCCAAAAATTCAAGGCGCTCATAGCTGGCAGAGACCGGCAGGCCCTCGACGGCCGAGGGATGTGTGAGCGCCGCGCGCAGCAGCACCTTGTTATTGAACTCATGGCCCAGAATCTCCTGGGCGCGCGTGAGTCGTTCAGACAAAGCCAAGACTTAGGCCTCCTTGGCGTTTTCGATCGCGTCGACGGCGTCGGCGACAGAGTTGAGCGACAGCAGGGTCTCGTCATCGATTTCGAGGTCGAACTCGTCCTCGATGGCCGTCACCAGCTGCAGACGCTCGAGCGAATCGGCATCGAGATCGTCAAAAGTGGTCTCGTCGCTAATGTCGGCGACATCGACGCCCAGCACGTCAGCGGCAATTTCGGCGATCTTATCGAAGATTTCGGAGCGGTCCATAGCGCTTCCTCTCGTATGTCATGGAACACAACACAACACGGCAATCGAAGCCGCGTTGCAATACGGCTCCGATTCTACCCCACACGGTACAGGTTGAGCCACGTAACGGGGCTCTTACAAAACGATACCGTCCATGGAATTGGCAACGTCCTGGACAAGCCCGGCGCGCACGGCCTGAGCCGCGGCAAGCGTACCGTTCTTGACGGCCTCGACTGACGTAGCACCGTGGCCGATCAACACGACGCCGCGCAGGCCCAGCAGGATCGCACCGCCCTTGGCATCGCCCGAAAGCTTAGCCTTAATCTGGCGCATTTGCTTTTTGATGAGCAGCGCGGCGATCTTGGTGCCGAGCGAGGACATAAAGGCACCCTTGAGCTCCTGAAGCAAAAACTTGGCAGCGCCCTCGGTGGCCTTGAGCGCGATGTTGCCCGACATGCCGTCGGCGACCACGACGTCAAAATTACCCGACGTAAGATCGGTGCCCTCGCAGTTGCCCACAAAGCCGGGAACAGCGGCCTTCATGGCCGGGAAGCACGACTTGGTGAAGTTGGAGCCCTTCTCGTCCTCGGTGCCGTTGGCAAGCAGGCCCACGCGAGGATGCTCGATACCCAAAACCACGCGGGCATAGGCAGCACCCATCTGGGCGAAGCGCACCATATCGTCCACCGTGACATCGGGATTGGCGCCCATATCGCACAGCACCGTCAGGCCACCGGCACGATTGGGCAGTGCGTTGGTCAAGCACGGACGGACCGGCTGCTTCTTGCCCTCTGCCAAATACCTAAACGGCGTGACGTAGGCCGTGGCGGCAGCGGTCATAGCACCGGTCGAGCCGGCCGAGAAAAACGCGTCCGCATTGCCCTTCTTAATGGCACGGCATGCAAGCACGATCGAGGACTTGCGCTTAGTCATCACGGCGCGGATGGGATCGTCCTCCATGCTGATGACATCGGGGGCCTCCAGAGCCTCCACGCGGGCATGCGCTGCGGCAAAGGGATTGACGATTTCGGCGGGACCGACGGCCAGGACCTCGATCTCGGGATCTGCCGCAAGCGCAGCCTCGATACCATCGAGAACGACCTGGGGCTTCTCGTCTCCGCCCACAACGTCTACACAAACGCGAACGTTACTCATTTCATATGCTCCTTATACAAAAATGGCCGACTCATTGAGCCGGCCATTGTGGTTCCAGTTGGAACGGCATCGCATCCAGAGTATACAGTTACTCGGTAACGATAACCTCGCGGTCCTTGTAGAAACCGCAGCTGGGGCACACGTGGTGCGGGAGCTTAACAGCGCCGCAACGGGGGCACGTGGACTGAGCCGCAGCCGAGATCTTCATGTTGGCGGAACGACGGGTATGGGTGCGGATACGACCCTGCTTTTGTTTAGGTACGGGCATAGTGACCTTCCTTATGAACTATCCAGTGTGGCGATTACGCGCAAGTAGCGATACTACCACAGTTTTACTCGTCAAGCTTGAGATTCTTCAATGCTGCAAATGGATTTTCCGTGGCAGCGGCCCATTCGGCCTCTGCCTGGGCGGCGCAATCGCATTGCTCGACGTTGAGATTGATGCCGCAGGTGGGGCAAAGGCCGCGGCAATCGGGCTTGCACAGGACAACGAACGGCGTGTCCATGACGACCGCGTCGTTGATGGGCTCGCCCAGATCGACAATGCGATCCTCGCCCAGCAACTCGTAGCCGTCTTCGTAGGCCTCGGGGTCCTCGGGCTCGTTAAAGAGGTAGAACTCCTCGATCTCGCCTGCAATATCAAACGATGCGGGCTCCAGGCAGCGATCGCACTCGCCGGTGGCGTGAGCGCGGACCATGCCCGAAAGCAGAACACCGGTACCGGCGTTGGTAAAGACCACGTCGTAGGAAATGCCGTCCTGCAGCTGGTACTCCTTTTCGCCCACCGTGTAGGCGGCGACATCGACCTTGCCGGTCAGCGGATATGAGTCTCCAGGAAACTCGAGCTGCTCGGAAAGATCGACGGTAACGCTCGGGAACTCAGCCATTACCACTGACCGTTCTGCTGGGCGGCACCCTCATTGAGCTGCTGACGGCAACGGGTGACGGTGCCGGTCAGGCTCTTAAGGTTCTCCTCGAGGTGCGTAAAGACCTGCTCGGCGTAATCCTCGGCGGCATAGCGCGTCTCGCGCTCGTACTGCTGGGCACGGTCGCGGATGTCGTCGGCCTGCTGCTGGGCTAGGCGAACGATCTCCTGCTCACCGGCAATGGTGAGCGCCTGCTGCTGAGCATCGGCAATGATGGAATCGGCCTGAGCGGCGGCAGAAGCCATAAGCTCCTCGCGCTCTTTGAGGATACGGCGGGACTTCTGCCACTCCTCGGGATAGCTCATGCGGATCTCATCGAGGATGTTAAAGAAGACGTCGGCGTCGATAACCTTCATCTGGGCGTTCTTGCCGAACGGCGTCTTAGCCTCTTCGATGAGCCCCTCGAGCTCGTCGACAAGACTCACAATCCTGTCGCCAGGAAAATTCTCGCCCGGCATCCGGTCTCCTTTCATAGGTAACATATCATCGTGTTAGTTTACCACATGCCACCAGGCAATAAAAAACGTCACGAAAAGCGATGTTTGAGCGCTTCGACCACGTTGGGCGGCACAAACGTCGACACGTCGCTGCCAAGCGACGCGATCTGGCGCACCACCGAACTCGAGATGTAGCCGTACTGCGGAGCACTCATGACAAAGATAGACTCCAGCTCGTTATCCAGGCGGTAGTTAAGGTCGGCCTGCTGCAGTTCGTACTCAAAGTCGGTCATGGCGCGCAGACCCTTAACGACGGCACCCGCCCCCTGCTCACGTGCAAAGTCGACCAGCAGGCCGGTGAAAGGCAGTACCTCGATGCCGTCCAAATCGCCGAGGGCCTCGCGGGCCAGCGCCACGCGCTCGTCGAGCATAAAGGTGGTGCCCACGCCGTTTTTACCCTGTGATTCGGCCACGGCGACAATCACGCTGGGAAAGATGCGGCGGGCTCGGCGAATCACGTCAATGTGGCCAAAAGTGATGGGATCGAAGGTGCCCGGGACGATTACGCGGTTGATGGTGTCATTCATGGGTGTCCTCCGAAGGCACATCCTCGTCATTTTCGTTCTCGTCAGCATGGTCGTTCTCGTCCTCGACCACCCAGTGCAGCAAGTCAACCGAGGTAATGCCGTAGCGCTTCTCTCGCACGGTCTTAAAACAAGCCGGATGAGCACCTGCATCGGCTGCGGCATGCTCAAAAAGGGCAAAGGCCCCGGGCGCCAGCAGTCCCTGCTGGGAAAGATTTTGCAGCAGCTCCTCGACCGGCTCGGCGCCAAAGGCATAGGGCGGGTCGAGCAAGATCAGGTCAAAGGGACCACCCGGCACACGGCCGCGCGAGGCGCTCGCCAGCACATCGCCGGTAACGACACGCCAACGCGAGCGGTCGCGGCACAGCGACTCGATATTCTTGGTGATCAGACGGGCGGCATTGCGATCGATCTCGAACGTGGTGAGCGAGCGGGCGCCACGCGAGAGCATCTCGATTCCCAGGGCGCCGGAGCCGCCAAAGGCGTCCAGCACGCGGACCTCGTCCAGATCGAAGTCGAACGCCGACATGACCATGGACGCGCATGCCTCGCGCACGCGATCGGTCGTGGGACGGGTGACATCGCGCCCACGCGGCTCTTCGATCTTGCGGCCGCGCCATTCACCGCCGATGATTCTCATCCTCCGCTGACCTCCTTAAAGATATGTCGATAACGCATGGCGACCGCGTCGCGCAAGGGGCGCGTCGCCACGGAGTCAAGGTTGCAAGCATACCGCAAGAGCTCGACCGCGTCCAAATGGGCCCATTCGATAAGATCCTCGTCGGCGTCCAGGTCCACAAAGCGCAGGGTCACGCCGCCGTGCTGGCGATAGCCCAGGATCTCGCCCTCGTGGCGCAGGCGCAGGTCCATCTGGGCGAGCGCAAAGCCGTCAGAGGTCTTTTCGAGCGACTGGAGACGGTCTTGTGCCGCCGACGCGCCACCGTTGCCCTTGGAGTGCGTCATGACCAGGCAAGTGCCCGACACGCTGCCGCGGCCCACGCGACCGCGCAGTTGGTGCAGGGCCGCCAAGCCAAAGCGCTCACCGTTCTCGATGACCATGACGGTGGCGTTGGGCACGTCGACGCCTACCTCGACCACCGTGGTCGAGACGAGCACATCGATCTCGCCGTGCTTGAAGGCATCGATCACGCGGTCCTTCTCCCCCGCCGGCATGCGGCCGTGAAGGCGCTCAATGGTAAGTCCCGGCAGGGCCAGACGCAGTCGTTCGAGCTCGGTTGCCGTATCGTGCAGCGGTACAGGCACGGTCACGCGGCCCTCGTCGTCGCGGGCGATACCGGGTACGTCTTCCAGCTCATCGGTCGAGTCACTCGGCTCCACAAGCGGGCAGATCACGTAAGCCTGCTGGCCCTTTTCGTGAGCCTCGCGAATTGCGCCGTAGGCAAGGTCGCGGCTCGACTCGGTAAGCACGCGCGTCGTAACGCCCGCCCCCGGAACAGGCCGATGGCGGATGATGCTCGTGTCCAGGTCGCCGTAGACCGAGAGCGCCAACGTGCGTGGGATCGGCGTGGCCGTCATAACGAGCAGGTCGGCACCCGGCCCCTTGGCACGCAGGGCATTGCGCTGGCCCACACCGAAGCGGTGCTGCTCGTCGATGACGACAAGCGACAGGTGCTTAAACGCCACGTCATCCGAAAGGACTGCGTGGGTTCCAAAGAGCACGTCGAGCTCGCCCGATTCCAACTGCGCATGGATCCGCTCGCGCTCGGCCGCCGGCGTGGCACCCGTCAGGAGCGCCCAGGACATACCAGCCTGCGAGAGCAAGGGGCCGGTCTTATCGGCATATTGGCGCGCCAGCACGCCCGTTGGCGCCATAACGCAGGACTGGGTGGCCGAATCGGCCGCGACAGCCAGCGCGCAGGCGGCGACGGCCGTCTTGCCGGTACCGACGTCGCCCAGAAGCAGGCGGTTCATCACGCGCCCGCCATCACACATATCGTGCAGGATGTCTTGGAACGCGCCCTCCTGCTCGTCGCTCAGCGAAAACGGCAGGGCTTCCCTGAGCGCCGCCAGGTGCTCGCCCGCGGTATGGGCGTAGGGAGCGACTTCGACCAAGCCGCCGTCGTTGCGCAGGCGCAGCGCCAGCTGCAGGTAGAGGCACTCCTCATAGGCAAGCCGTTCACGCGCGATATCGCGCTCGGCCATGCTCGAGGGAAAGTGAATTGAGCGCAGCGCGCGGGCATTGCTCATCAGGCGGCGCTTGGCGCGTAAGCGGGCGGGAATCGGGTCGAAGGGATTGCCGACAACCTCGAGCGCGCCGCTTACGATGCGGCGCATCCATGCCTGGCTCACGCCATCGCTCACGTAATGGACCGGCAGGATAGTACCCGCGGCACGTCCTTCCTCGAGCTTTTCGAAATGCGGAGAGGCCATCTGCTTAAAGCCGTAGGCAAACTCGACCTTACCCATCACGGCCAGGCGGTCGCCCTGCTTAAATTGCTGGGCAATCCAGGGCTGACGGAAAAAGGCGACTTGCAGCACGCCCGTCTCGTCCACCAGCGAGACCTCGGTCACCTGCATACGCGGGCGAGGCTGCTTTTGAACGATACGATCGACCGTGGCGACAATCGTGCAAACGGTACCGATGGGCGCCATCTCGATGGACCAGGAGCGCGTAAAGTCGAGATATCGATGAGGGATATGGAGAAGGAGGTCCCCCACCGTCCGAATTCCCAGACGGCGAAGGGCCTCCTCACGTTTACCCGAAACATATTTGAGTCGCGCGATATCCTCGTCGAGCGCATTGCTCTGGGCAAAGCGCTCCGAGACGCGCGGCACGGAGCACAGCTCGGACATGGGCAGATGCCTACTCGATCGAGAAGATCACGGGATAGAGCGGCTGCTCGCCACGATGGGCGTCGATCTCCAGGTCGGGCTGAGCCTCCTCGATGGCGTCGACGATCTCCTGGAAGGCCTCATCGGACAGCTCCTCGCCGGCCAGAATCGTCAGCGCGTCGCCCTCCTCTTCCTCCTGCATGCGGTTGATGCAGTCGAGCGTGACCTGCTTCACATCGGAGCCGACCACGTCGATGGAGCCGGCAATGATACCCATGACGTCACCGGAGTGAATCGGAGAGCCGTCAGAGGCGCTGGAATCGCGCACGGCACGGGTGACTTCGCCATCGCGAACCTCGCTGATGGCGTCGACCATGGCGGCAACGGCGTCCTCGAGCTCGGAATCGGGCAGGACTGCGAACAGCGCGGAGAACGCCTGCGGGACGGTCTTGGTGGGAACGACGGCGACCTTCTTGTCGGTGCAGGCAGAAGCGGCAGCCTCGGCAGCCATACGGATGTTGCCGTTATTGGGCAGGATGATGACCGAGGTCGCGTTGACCTGGTCCACCGCGCCCAGCAGGTCGGCGGTCGAGGGGTTCATGGTCTGGCCACCCGAAACGATCACGTCAACGCCAAGAGACTTGAGGATGTCGGCCTCGCCCGAACCGGCGGCAACGGCGACAAAACCCAACGCCTTGGCGGGCTCGGCGGCCTTTTCCTGGTCCTCGTGAATCTTAGCGGTACGGTCGTGGGCCTCCATCTCCATGTTATGGATAAAGACCTCGTAGATCTGACCGAGCTGCAGCATGTGCTCGAGCACCAGGTTGGGGGTGTTGGAGTGCACGTGAATCTTGTAGTCGGGGTAGGCACCCACGAGCAGCTCGCAGTCGCCCATGGAGCCCAGGAACTTAAGGCACTCGTCCTCGTCAAACGGGGCGTCGGCCTTAAAGAGGAACTCGTTGCAGTAGCGGAACTCCGAGCCCTCCCAGTCGTCGTTGGCCTCGATCTCAACGCGACCGAGGGCCGCGTCGCGGGCAGAGCCAGCGGAATCAAACGTGGCGGAGAAATCCTCGACAACGGTGCTGCGGCCAAGCGCGGCGGCAACAAAGTTCTCCAGGAAGATGGCAAAGCCAAAGGCGCCGGAGTCGACCACACCGTTCTCCTTCAGAACGGGCAGCAGGTCGGGCGTGCGGGCGACGGACTGGTAGGCCTCGACGACGATGGCATCGAGCGCGTCCTCGGCCGAGAACTTCTTCTTTTCGCACTCGTCGGCCTTAGTCGAGACATCGCGAAGCACCGTGAGGATTGTGCCCTCGATGGGCTTGCGGACGGCCTGGAAGGCGACCTTGACGGCGCGACGGAAGGCGAAGGCGATGTTGGCGGACGTAATGGGCTCATCGGCGGAGACGAGACCCTCGGCCACGCCGCGCAGAATCTGCGAGGTGATGACGCCGGAGTTGCCGCGGGCGCCCATCAGGGAGCCGTGGGTGATGGCGCCGGCGATGGCCTCCATATCGGCATCGGCGGGAAGGGCGGAAAGCTCCTTGGTCACCGAGGCGAGCGTGAGCGACATGTTGGTGCCGGTGTCGCCGTCGGGTACGGGGAAGACGTTGAGCTTGTTGATCTCCTCGGCCTTGTCGGAAACGGCAGCCGCAGCGATCGGAAAACAGGTGCGAATGGTCTTTGCAATCATGGGTATTTGAATCTCCGTTTTCGGATGCTAGTTCAGACGGCTCTTGAGCGCGTCGATGTGAATGCCGATCTTAAGGCTGGCGGGATCGATCTGGGCGATCTCCTGCAGGGTAAAGGCAACGGAGCTCGAAAGATTGTGGCAGACGGACTTCATGTTGACGCCATTCTCGAGCACGACGTGAAGATCGACCGTAAGGCCGTTCTCGTCGGCGGAGACAAGCACGCCCTTGCGGAGGCGCTGACCGGCAAGCAGGCGCACGCTCTCGGCGCCCTGGAGCTGTTCGGCCATACCGACGACGCCATAGCACGTCATCGCGGCATAACCGGCAATATCGGCAATAACGTCGTTCGAGACGCTCAGGCTGCCGTTAATGGTCTCAGACACAAGAATCTCCTTATCTGGTGCTCACGGCACCATCTCGTGGGAGCAATCATTGCATTATTCTACAACGAGCGCGCCATGTTGAGGTGGTGGGTCGCGGGAATACATCCTCGACACGAAATGTTGATACGGTAACGTTCGCGCCAGGCGATCGCGGCATGAAAAAACCCGCCGCATAAGCGACGGGTTTTACAACCTGGCTCCCCGGGTAGGACTCGAACCTACAACAGCGCGGTTAACAGCCGCGTGCTCTACCATTGAGCTACCGAGGAATTTAAAAGCCCAGCAGAATGGGCTGAGAAATTCTGGCTCCCCGGGTAGGACTCGAACCTACAACAGCGCGGTTAACAGCCGCGTGCTCTACCATTGAGCTACCGAGGAATTTAAAAGCCCAGCAGAATGGGCTGAGAAATTCTGGCTCCCCGGGTAGGACTCGAACCTACAACAGCGCGGTTAACAGCCGCGTGCTCTACCATTGAGCTACCGAGGAATAGGTACGTGCTCTCAAGCAACGAAGTTAATTATACGGACGAATCAGCTCAGGGCAAGAACTTTTTTGAGAATTTTTCCGACCTAGTCATTGGAGACGTCCCCGATGACTACATGAAAGCGCCCTCAAGCGGATGTGCTTGAAGGCGCTTCTTGCTTGACTAGCTTTCGATATAGTCTTTAAGCTTGCTGGAGCGGCTGGGGTGGCGGAGCTTGGCCAGGGTCTTGGACTCGATCTGGCGGATGCGCTCGCGCGTGACGCCAAACTCACGGCCGACTTCCTCGAGCGTACGGGGATGTCCGTCGACAAGGCCAAAGCGCAGCTCGATAACCTTGCGCTCACGATCGGCAAGCGAGTCGAGCACCTGGGTGAGCTGCTCCTGCAGCATGGAGAAGCTGGCGGCATCGGGCGGGACGATAGCCTGGGAGTCCTCGATGAAGTCGCCCAGCTGGGAATCCTCTTCCTCGCCGATAGGGGTCTCGAGCGACACGGGCTCCTGCGAAATCTTCTGGATCTCGCGGACGCGGTCGGCACTCATGTCCATCTCGGCACCGATCTCCTCGGGGGTCGGGTCGCGACCCAGGTCCTGGAGAAGCTGGCGCTGCACGCGGACGAGCTTGTTGATGGTCTCGACCATGTGCACGGGAATACGGATGGTACGGGCCTGGTCGGCAATCGCACGCGTGATGGCCTGACGGATCCACCACGTGGCGTACGTGGAGAACTTAAAGCCCTTCTGGTAGTCGAACTTCTCGACGGCGCGGATCAGACCGAGGTTGCCCTCCTGGATCAGGTCCAGGAACAGCATGCCGCGACCGACATAGCGCTTGGCGATGGAGACGACCAGGCGCAGGTTGGCGCTGATGAGCGCCTGCTTGGCCTCGAGACCCACGTTCTCAATACGGGTCAGGCGACGCATCTCGGCGCGGGTGAGCTCGATCTCGCCCGCCTCGGCAGCCTCGAGCTTCTCGGTGGCATCGAGACCGGCCTCGATCTTCATGGCCAGATCGACCTCTTCGGAAGCGGTCAGCAGGTCGACCTTACCGATCTCCTTAAGGTACATACGAACCGGGTCGCCGGTCAGCATCACCGTGGAGGCATCGATGCCACGCACGCGCGAACGCGAACGGGACGTTCGCACGGTGCGCTTCTTCTTGCTCTTGGAAGAACCCATCTCGGCGTCGGCCTGACGGGCCATCTTAAGCTCGTGATCGTCGAGCGAGCCGGAATCGTGCTCGTCGTCATCGAAATCGTCGGTATCGCTATCGTTATCGTCATCGTCGACGTCCATGGGGGCGTCGTCGTTTCCGCTCGCGGAGATAATCTGGATGCCGCTGTTGCGCAGCGCGGAATACACCGCGTTGAGCTGCTCGTCAGACACATCGATATCCTTCAGGGCGACCTGAATCTCGTCCTCGGTTACCGAAGTCCTGTTTGAGCCGTTGCCCATGAGCTTTGCAACGTAGGATTCCAGCCCAGTACCCGTGCTCTCACTCTTTTTTGGCACAGATTCTCCCTTCATAGTCCACAGGACTCATTACTTTAGCACACACATTGACGTCTATACCCAAAATTCAGACTGGATATAGGCGCAAATACGCTGGTTGACCACAACATCTAGGCCTGATCGGCGCCCGCTGTCTCCAAACCGATCAAACGGAACGGATCCGCCACGCCGCCGATCGACTTTTGGAGCTCGCGCTGGCGCTGAGAATCTTGCATCGCCTGCATCGTCAGCACACGGCGCGCCTCATCGTCGAGCGACCGGTCCTGACGAAGCTTGGCCTGTGCGGCGCGCATGCGGCGCTTGATGGTGTAGAGCTCAAGGGTATCAAGCATAAACACGATGTTCGTCTCGGTGGGATGCTTACTCGTCGACGAAATGCGTCCGGCGCTGACAAGCGACGCTGCCTCGGGACACACCGCGCGCGCCGCATCCATGCACGCCGTGGGGTCGGTGCCCGGCGGCGTCGCGAGCACGGCCCACGCGATGGACTCGTGGCGCGGATCCACCCACTCGATCGAGCAGATGCGGTCGGCATACGTGCGGAACAGGTCGGGGTAGCTCGTGAGCATCGTCAGCAGCTCGCGCTCCCCCGCCAAAGACTTTCGTTCCAGGTCGGTCAGCACGATCGGCATCGTCGGTGCCGCAGACGCGCCCGCTGTGCCGGCAACCGGCGCCGCGCCATCCATGCCAACCGGCACATCGATCGGCGGCATATCGTCGACAACCTCGACCGGCGCGGCCCCGTAGGCCTCGAGCGGCACATAGTCGTACGGCTCTTCCTCGACCGGTGTGGACACCGACGGCGTCGCACCCGACGCCCAGGCACCGCGAGACGCCCCCTGCGAACCAGACGTCCGACCTCCCGCGCTGCCCGCACGCTCGGCCTGCGCCCGCTGGCGCTCGTAGTTCTGCTCGCGACGACGCTCGGCGTCCTCGCGCTTGGCAACATCGCGAAACACGCGTCCCGAGCTTGAGCGCACCGTCTCCAGATCCAACCCCAGCAGGTCGGCAATCTGGATAAAGTACGTATCGATCATGTAGCTATCGCGCAGCGGATAGATGAGCGTCAGCGTATCCTCGAGCGCCTTGGCACGACCGCCCGGCGTGGTGATGTCGCTCGACTCCTGCAGTGAGCGGTACACAAAGTCCATGAGGGGCTCGGCGGCGTCGATGCGTGCCTGCAGTGCCTCGCCCCCATGCGCGGTGATGAACTCCATGGGGTCGTTGCCGTCGGGAAGCACTACGCAGCGCAGGTCCATCGAATCCTGCTCGATAAACTGAATCGCGCGGCTAGCGGCCTTTTGACCGGCGGCGTCGCCGTCGAACATATACACGATGCGCTTGGCAAAACGGGTGAGTGTCTTTACATGATGTTCCGTCAGCGCCGTACCCAGCGTGGCGACGACGTTTTTAATCCCCGCCTCCCAGCAGGCGATGCAGTCGGTATATCCCTCCACCACGATGGCGGTGTCCTGCGCGACGATAAACTCCTTGGCCCAGTTAAAGCCGTAGAGGTTTCGCTTTTTATGGAACACGCTCGTCTCGGCGGTGTTGAGGTACTTAGGCTGGCCGTCGCCCATAATGCGCCCGCCAAAGGCGATGTTATGACCCTGCTCGTCAAAGATGGGAAACATCACACGGTCGTAAAAACGATCGGCGAGCTGCCCGCGCCCACGGCTCACGGCCACGTTGGCGTCGATCATCTCCTGCGGGGTAAATCCCGCCTGCGACAGATGCGACACAAGCGCGTTGCGACCCGGCGCAAAGCCCAGGCAGTAGCGGCGGCAGACGTCGCCGCCCATACCGCGGCTGGCGAAATACTCGCGCGGACGGCTGTCCTTACCGCGCATGAGCATGGTGTGGTAGAACTGGGCGGTCTCGGCGCACAGGTCATAGATGCGGGCGCGCTTGGTGCCGCGCTCGCGATGGGAGCCGGTATCGTGCAGCTCAATGCCGGCACGATCGGCCAGGTAGCGAATCGACTCGGGGAAGCTCAGGTTCTCGCGCTTCATGATATAGGTGAAGACGTCGCCGCCTTCGCCACAGCCAAAGCAGTGCCACACCTGTGTGGCGGGGATAATGTGGAACGACGGGGTCTTTTCGCCATGGAAAGGGCAGCAACCCCAAAACTCATGGCCGCGGGGCTTGAGCTCAACCGTTTCCTGCACGATGGCAACCAAATCGGACGCAGCGCGTACCTGGTCTTTTTCCTCATCGCTAATCACGGATGCTCACCCCCTGCTCACCCAAGTTGTGGCGAATATCGTCAATATTACCCTCGACGGTCGCGATAAGCTCGTCCAACGAATCGAACACGCGCGACGGGCGCAGCCAGCGCGTAAACGCCAGCGACACCGAGGCGCCGTACAGGTCGCCCGCATACCCGATCAAGTTGGCCTCGAGATGCGCCGAGGCGGCATCGTCGGCATACGTCGGCGGCAGGCCCACGTTGACGGCGGCAGGCCACACGGTATCGTCGACCAGCACCAGGCCCTCGTAGACGCCATCGGCAGGAACCTGGATGTCCTCGGGCACCAGGATATTTGCCGTGGGAAAACCCATGTCGGAGCCCTGGTGGCGACCGCCGGCAACAACACCTCGCAGCATGTACGGGCGGCCGAGCAGCTCGGCGGCAAGCTCAACATGACCCTGGCGGAGCTCCTGGCGAATGCGGGTGGCGCAGACCGTCTGCCCATCGACGCACAACAGCTCGTGACCAAAGACGTCTACACCGCGCTCGGCACCCCATGCCTGCATCTCGGCAACGCCCGAGGCGCCGCCGCGACCCAACCTAAAGTCGCTACCCACGCGAATTGAGCGGATATCGACGACGCGCGACAGCAGCTTAAGAAAGCCCACATGGTCGAATGCCGCCACCGCAGGCGTAAAGGGAACGGCCACGACCGCATCGACCCCGGTAAGAGCCAGAGCATGCAGACGGTCAGCCGTCGTCATCAGTTTTTGAGCGGGCGAGGGGCTCACCACCACGTCCGGGTCGGGATCGAAAGTGACAACAACCGCCTTGCAGCCGTGGTTATGCGCATCGCGAACGACCGCGTCGATCAGTTCGCGATGCCCCCGATGCACGCCATCGAACACGCCGATGGCGATCGACGCGGCGCCCAGGCAAGCGCAATCATCAAATGCATCGGCGGCGACGATGCGGGCCTCTTCCGACTCGCCCGCGAAAAAGATACGCGCGAGCTCGTGGGAGGCCAGCATCATCGAACACCGCCGATCGCCTGCGGAAAGACATGCTCCATAACAAAGCGACCGCCCTCGACACGGGCAAGCGCCTTGAGCCCGCCATCGAGCACCAGCGCAAACGGCGCCTTCGACGCATCGAAGCCCGCAAGCGCGCGCTCAATAGGAATACGACGTCCGCACAGTAGATCGTCGGCAAGATCACCCGGTAAGTCGACGCGCGTGGCGCCAAGCGCCGCAATGGGGTCCAGGGCAAAACCGGTAGCGGACTCGGCAGAAAGCTCCTCGACCGCATGGCAGGCACCGATGGAAACAACACCGGAAGCCGTACGGCGCAGCGCGGAAATATGTGCCGCGTTATCGCAGGCACGGCCCAGATCGCGGGCGAGCGCACGGATATAGGTGCCCTTGCTCACCGAAAACGCCACGGTCCATACGCACGCATCGCCCTCGCCACTCACGGCAATCAGATCGGCGGAATACACCTCGACCGGACGCGGGGGCAACTCAACGGCATTGCCTTCGCGTGCAGCCTTATAGGCGCGCACGCCGTTGACCGAAATGGCCGAAAACGCCGGCGGAACCTGCATCTGCGGGCCCAGCATGGAGGACAGGCATTCGCGGGCATAGGCCGGATCGCGCAAGTCGGCGGCAACAGGCACTGTGCGGACGGCCTCGCCTTCCGCATCATCGGTATTGGTCTCGACGCCAAACGAAATGTCGGCGACGTAGCTTTTGGTATCGAGCGTGAGCATGCCCAGCAGACGCGTTGCCTGGCCCACGCCCACCACCATGACACCCGATGCCATGGGGTCGAGCGTTCCGGCATGACCGACGCGCCGCTCATGGAGGGCGCGTCGGCATTGCGAAACCACGTCGTGGGACGTGCAGCCCACCGGCTTATCGACGGCGAGCAGCAGATTAAGTTGAGAAGGTGTACGACGAGCCATGTACCATCCAAAAAGTTAGAGCTCGACGGTCACCGAAGCGGGATCCTCCCCTACCAGCTCGGCCAGCATGGGAAGTGCCGCGGTGAGCGTCTCGGAAATCGTTCCGGCGTTGGTAAAGCCGGCGGCAGCGTGGTGCCCACCTCCGCCAAAGTTGGCCGCAATCTCGGAAACATCAAGTTCGCCCTTGGAGCGCAGGTTGCCGCGCACCTTGGTATCGCCCTCGATGCCCTTAAGGAACAGGCAGACCTCGACGCCCATCACCGCGCGCACCACATCGACCAGGCCGTCGCACTCGTCCGAGGTGACGCCGCAGTCCTTAAGGTCGCTCTCGTAGGCGTAGCTATACGCCACGCGCCCGTGCGCGACCGTCTTGATGCGACCCATGACGATGGACTTGAGGTGCAAGAACTCGACACGCATGCTCTGATAGACCTCGAGCGCGACGCGCGCCGGATCGGCACCGTGCGCCACCAGACGCGAAGCAGCATGAAATGCTGCGGCGTCGGCGTTCTGATACTGAAAACGACCGGTGTCGGTAACCAGGCCGCACAGCAGGCAGGTGGCGATGCTGTCGTTTGCGGTAATACCGCAATCGGCCAAAAAGCGTTCGATGATCATGGCGCATGCAGCGGCATTGACACACCTGAGGCTGACCTCGGCAAACTCCTCGCGCGCCGGATGGTGATCGAAGCACACCACATGCTTGGAGCGACGAAGCACCTCGGCGGAATTATTGAGACGCTCGACGACCGGTACGTCCACCGAAATGAACAGGTCCGGATTGCCGGTGTACGCAGATGCCGGCACCAGGCGATCGGAGCCTTCCATAAAGCGGTAGATGCGCGGAACCGGGTCATCGTCTGCCAGCAGCAGCGCAATGTCCTTGTTGGGGAAAAACTTCATGAGCGAAAGGCCCAGACCCAACACGGAGCCCAAGGCATCACCATCGGGAGAAGTATGTCCCGAAATCGCAATGGAGGACGCACCCTCGATGAGCTCGAGGATGCGTCGCTGAATATCTGCAGACTCGCACGAGGCGAGGTCGGCGGAATTAGTCATCTAAAGCTGCCTCCTGGGCGGCATCCGCTATCGGATAGCCGTCCTCGTCCTTTTCGATCGCAAGCGTGGCGGGAACGTTTTCCAGCGCACGCGTGATGCGCTCGGCCTCATCGGTCGAGCGATCGATGCGAAAATCGAGCTCGGGCGTAACACGCCAATCGAGCGAGCGAGCCAACAGGCTGCGGATACGGCCCTTAGCGCTAGCGAGCGCCTCCATGACCTCGTCGTAGCGGCTCGCATCGCACGACACGTACACACGCGCGAACGAACGGTCCACCGCGACCTCGACCGCAGTCAGGGTGACCAGGTCGAGGCGCGGATCGGAAACCTCAAAGAGCAGGATATAACCGAGCTTCTCGCGAAGCTGCTCGCCCAGTCGGCGGGTTGCCTGCGTTTGCTTCATAGCGCTACCCCCTACTCGGTACGGGCAACCTGGTCGATACGGTAACCCTCGATCTGGTCGCCGGGCTTGATGTCCTGGAAGTTCTCCAGGCCAATGCCGCCCTCGGAACCGCTCTTGAGGCTCTTGGCCTCGTCCTTGTAGTGGCGCATCGAGGCGATCTTGCCGTTGAAGACCACGATGCCGTCGCGCACCAGACGCACGGAATCGGTCGCGGCGATCTCGCCCTCCTCGACGCGGACACCGGCGGCGATACCGACTTTGGGCACCTTGAAGGTGTCCAGGACGGTCGCGGTACCCGTGGAGACCTCGACCTCGGTGGGCTTGAGCATGCCGATACGGGCAGCGTCGAGCTCCTCGAGGCACTTGTAGATAACGTCGTAGCAACGGATCTCGACGCCCTCGCGCTCGGCGGCGGAGCGGGCCTTGCCGTCGGGACGCACGCCAAAGCCGATGATGATGGCGTTGGAGGCGTCGGCCAGGACGACGTCAGTCTCGTTGATGGCACCGACGGCGGAGTGGATCGTGTTGATGCGGACCTCGGACTGATCCATCTTGTCGAGCGAGTCCTGAAGGGCCTCGATGGAACCCTGGACGTCGGCCTTGATGATCAGGTTGAGCTCCTTGACCTCGGCGTCGGCGATGGTCTCGAAGAGGTTCTCGAGCGTGACGTGCTTCACGCGGCTCTGCTCCTCGATACGAGCCTTGAGCGAGCGCTCATCGGCCAGGGCGCGAGCCTCGCGCTCGTCCTCGAACACGCGGAACTCGTCACCGGCGTTGGGCACGGACTGCAGGCCCAGGATCTCGACGGCGTCGGAGGGGCCGGCCTCGGTGACGGCGTTGCCCTTGGGATCGAGCATGGCGCGGACGCGGCCGTAGGTAAGGCCGGCGACCAGCGTATCGCCCACGTGCAGGGTACCGCGGGTCACGAGAACCGTGGCAACCGAACCGCGTCCCTTGTCGAGCTTGGCCTCGAGGACGTTACCGGAGGCAAAGGTGTCGGGGTTAGCCTTGAGCTCGAGCACGTCGGCCTGGAGCAGCACGGTCTCGAGCAGGTCGTCGATACCGATCTTCTGCTTGGCCGAGATGTTGACGAACATGTTCTGTCCGCCCCACTCCTCGGGGATGATGCCGTACTCGGTGAGCTCCTGGCGCACGCGGTCGGGGTTGGCGCCCGGCTTATCGATCTTGTTGACGGCGACGACGATGGGTACGCCGGCGGCCTTGGCGTGGTTGATCGACTCGATGGTCTGAGGCATGACGCCGTCATCGGCAGCCACGATCAAAATGACGATGTCGGTCACCTTGGCGCCACGGGCACGCATGGCCGTAAAGGTGGCGTGGCCCGGGGTATCGATGAAGGTGATCTTGCGGTCGTTGATCATGACCTGCGAAGCGCCGATGGCCTGGGTAATGCCGCCCGCCTCGCCGGCAGCGACGCCGGTGTGACGGATGGCGTCGAGCAGGCTCGTCTTGCCGTGGTCGACGTGACCCATGACGGTGACGACCGGGGCGCGCGGCTTAAGGTCGGCGGGATCGTCGTAGAACGAGAAGGTGTTCTCCTCCTCGGGGGTGATGATCTTGATCTGACGACCAAGGTCGTCGGCAACGAGCTCGACGAGGTCGTCGGACATGGACTGCGTCATGGTGAGCGGCGTGCCCAGCAGGAACAGGCGCTTGATGATGTCGTTGGCCGGAACGTCGAGCGCCTCGGCGAGCTCCTGGACGGTAACGCCCTGGGAGACCTTGATGGCGTCGAGCTCCTCGGGGTTCACGCCCTGGGCCAGCGCCTCCTCAATCTTGCGCTCCTCCTGAGCCTTAGCAGCCTCGCGCTCGCGCTTCTCCTTGCGTTTCTTGCGGCGACCGGTGGACTCGCGAGAGGCCTCCTCGACGGCGGCGCGGGCCTCCTCGAGCACCTTCTCGCGGCTGTACTCCTCGGCCTCACGAGCCATGCGGCTGTAGTGATCCTCTTCGTTGCCGTGACCGCCCTTACGCTTCTTGCCCTTGCCCTGCTTGTCGGGGTTGGGGAAGTCCATGCCGGCAGCGACGTTGTTGCTGGCGTTAGTGCGATGGCTGTGCGGACGGCTCTCGGAGGCGTTGCGATCGGAGTTGCTGTCGGAGGCGTTACGATCGTTGCGACGGCCACCGCGGCGGTCGTTGTTGCCGCCACGACGGTTACCGCGCTCGGAGGCGCGCTCGGCCTTGGCCTTCGCCTCGGCGTCCTTCTTCTCCTTGAGCACGGTCTCCTGTGCGGCGATCTGGTCGAGCAGCGAACGGAAGCGCGAACCGGAGTCGGAAGCGGGAACGGCGCGGCGCTGGGCCTCGCGGGCAGCCTCCTCCTTCTCGCGAGCAAGGCGCTCCTGCTCGGCCTTCTTCTTGGCCTCGGCCTCGGCGCGGGCGGCCTCCTCGGCAGCCTGGGCTGCGGCAAACTGGCGGCGCTCCTCCTCGCGTGCCTTCTCGGCGGCGATGCGCTCGCGCTCGGCCTCGGCGGCGCGGGCGGCCTCCTCGGCGGCAGCTGCCTGCTCCTCGGCCTGCTTGGCGGCCTCGACTTCCTGAGCGCGGGCCTCGATCACCGAGGCAAGCTGCTTGCGGACCATGGCGACATAGGCGTCCTCCAAAGTGGAGGACGCGGACTTAGCGGGAATCTTCATTTCGGCGAGATGACCCATCAGTTCCTTGGAGGTCATGCCGAACTCTTTGGCCAGGGTGGACACACGGACTTTTGCCATATGACTTCACCTACCCTTTCTGGCACCTTGGGTGCCTAGAGACTGAACGAGCGTGGGAGACGCGCCGGGACCCGCCCGGCGCGACCGCGCGCTAGATCAGGTCCTCCGCATCATCGAAGGCGTCGGTGTCGTGGACACCGCAGAAACGGGAGCCGGGACGAGCCTGGTTGCGGCACTGGACGCCGTCCTCGGACACGTACTCGCAGCGGCGGACGTCCTCGTCCTCCTCGTCACCGATCAGGTCGGCGGCGGGCTCCTCGTGAACGGGAACGTTCTTGAGGATGTCGGCGGCAAGCGTCTCGGACTTGATGTCGATGTGCCAGCCGGTCAGGCGCGCGGCGAGGCGGGCGTTCTGGCCCTCCTTGCCGATGGCGAGGGACAGCTGGTCGTCGGGCACGATGACGCCGGCGTAGGCCTTCTCCTCGTCGATGAGGACGCGGGTGACCTTGGCAGGCGACAGGGCGTTGGCGACGTAGACGGCAGGATCGGCATCCCACAGGATGACGTCGACGCGCTCGCCACGGAGCTCGCCCACGACAGCGCGAACACGGCTGCCCTTGGGGCCGACGCAGGCGCCCACGGGATCCAGACGGTCGTCGAGCGAGTGGACGGCTACCTTGGAACGCTGGCCGGGCTCGCGGGCGATCGACTTGATCTGGACGGTGCCCTCATAGATCTCGGGCACCTCCTGCTCAAACAGACGACGCATGAGCTCGGGGTGGGTGCGGGAGATGACAATCGGCGGACGGCTGTGCTCGCCGCGAACCGGTTGCAGGTTGGAGTTGGGGTCGCGTACGTCGATGATCACGGCCTTGATGTGCTGGTTGTGCAGGTAGCGCTCGCCCATCGGGCGCTCGTTGCGCTCGTTCTCGTAACGGCGCTGGTCGAAGTGCGGCAGCTCGGCCTCGACGCCCTCGCGGATCTTGACGATCGTGAAGTCGGGCGTGGACTGCAGCACGGTGCCGCTGATGAGGTCACCGATGCGGCCGGAGAACTCCTCGTAGATCTGCTCGCGGGCGGAGTTGCGCACGATGGCGTTGATCTCGGCCTTGGCGTGCTGGGCGGCGATGCGGCTCGTGTTCTTGGGGGTGAC
Organism: Collinsella sp. AF37-9; assembly: GCF_003475115.1. Classification (NCBI taxonomy): domain Bacteria; kingdom Bacillati; phylum Actinomycetota; class Coriobacteriia; order Coriobacteriales; family Coriobacteriaceae; genus Collinsella; species Collinsella sp. AF37-9. Next base: position 144,615 of record NZ_QROQ01000001.1, read on the forward strand.
GTCGATCTCCTCGAACTCGGTGAAGTTGCCCTCCTCGTCCATGGAATCGTCGATCGGCTCCAGGCGGTAGACGTAGATCTTGCCGGTGGTGCGGTCGATGGTCACCTTGGCGCCCCACTCAAGATGCAGGATCTCGGCATAGCTCTTGGCGAGCGACTGCTCCAGGCGGTCGATCAGGTAGAGCTGGTCGATGTGCTTCTCCTGGCAAAGCTCCATCAGGGCGGACATCATGTCGGATGCTGCCATCTTACTTTCCTTCCTTCGCGGGCTTGAAGTCGTAGGTGGGCTTCAACTTGCACTTTTTAACATCAGAGAAATCGAGGGTGACGGACTCGCCGTCCTCGAGCTCGAGGGTCACGTCGGTCTCGGTCGCAGCGGCAATCTTGCCGGCGTACTTGCGACGGCCCTCAGTGGCGGTGGAGGTGAGCTCACAGTTCTCGCCCACAAAGCGGGCAAAGTCGCACGGGCGGCGCAGCGGGCGCGCCATGCCCGGGCTCGACACCTCAAGCGTATAGCTCGAAGAGATAGGGTCGAGCTCCTCGATCACGTCGCCGACCCACTTGGTGTTGGCCGTGACGTCGTTGAGAGACAGGCTCTGACCCTCGGCACCCTCGATACGCACGCGCACGCAGGGGGCCTTGGTGGCGCCCACGAGCTCGACGTCGACGATGTCGACATCGAGCTGGGGAGCGACGGCCTCGAGCGCGTCGATGATCGCCTGCTCGGTCTTGGTCTTGACCATTGCGGCACCTCCATCCATACAAAAAAGAAGCGGGGCCGAAACCCCACTTCTTTCAATTACAACTTCATTTGCAAGCAAACTATACCAATAGCTGCGGAAACGCGCAAGCACAGTACGAATCTGCAGGTCAGCGTGCGCACAGCTTCTCCACAAGAATAGGACAATTAGGCGAGGACTCCTGTGCGGTGCTCCCCAAAAGCCCCAAAACGGGCCATGCGTCCCAGCGCACGGACCGAATCGGGCCCAATGGGCATTCCATCCCTGGGCGCACATCGGCCAGACTAGCGCTAAGAGGCATTCTGTAGCGAGAAAGCCTGCCGCACGCATTGTCCGCACAACCTTCCAGAATCTCTACGACAAGGAGGATCAATGGAACGCCTAGGCACCCTCTGCGTGACCGCGCTCGTCGTCGCTGCCTGCTCGTTCGCTTTGGCGGGCTGCAGCAACGTCGATGGTAAAACCGGACCATGCGAGCCAGATCTCGGCAGCACCAAGGCCATCGAGAAAACGACGCCTTCGGAGCGTTTCGACAAAATAGACGAAGATATAGTCGACCCCCAGGGCTTAGGTCCCGACCCTCAAGAACAGTTCCCCATCGACCTTGAGTCAGACGAGAACGTCCATGTTGCCTGCGTGGGCAAGGACACGGATGGCTACGGTGACGCCGTGTTGGTCTTTTCGGTGACAAACAACACCGATGTCGACATGATGTTTGGCGATGTCGATGCTTATGCCTACGTCAACGGTGTCGTCCGCGACGTGCGCATGCGCCAGCCCGTCGCCGCAGGCGAAGAAGCGACCGCGATGCTCACCTTTGTAGGCACCTTCGACGATCCAGACTTTGACGTGAACAACGACCTCAACGACATCTACCTCAACATCTGGATGTTTGAGGAGCAAAGCGGCAACGTCTACTTTAGGGACTTGGTACACATTCCGTAGAGGGTGACGCTCGGCACAAGCCAAGCAGGGCATATAACACAAAACGAGGGACGACCCAATCGGGTCGCCCCTCGTCTTTTGTGCGTCAACTATGCGCGTGGCGTTTACTTAACCACCAGGTTGACCAGCTTGCCGGGCACGCAGATGGCCTTGACGACCGTCTTGCCCTCGGTCCACTTGGCGACGGCAGCCTCGGCGGCAGCCTGCATTTCCTCGTTGGAGGCATCGCGGGCCACGTCAATGCGGCCACGGACCTTGCCGAGCACCTGGACGACGATCTGCACCGTGTCCTCGATGGACTCGGCCAGGTCAAACTCGGGCCAGGCGGCGGTGTAGGCGTTGCCCTCGCAGCCGAGTGCCTCGTGCCACAGCTCGTCGGCCCAGAACGGGCAGATGGGCGCCAGGACGCTCACAATGTCCTTGGCCACGCCGTAGCACAGAGCCTTGTCGCGGTCAGCACCCTCGGTGGCGTTGAGGTAGGCGCTCGCCGCGTTGACGAGCTCCATGACGGCCGAGATCGCGGTGTTGAACTGGCCGCGATCGAAGTCCTCGGTGCACTTGGCGATGGTGCGGTGACGCTCGCGGTAGAGCTTCATCGCGGTCTCGTCGAGCACGGACTTGTCGAAGGCCACGCTGGCGTCACCCGACTGGACGAGCTGCCACACGATACGCCAGGCGCGCTTGATAAAGCGGTTGGCGCCCTCGACGGCCTTGGGATCCCAGTCGAAGTCCTTCTCGGGCGGGGCGATAAACAGGATCGCCAGACGCATGGTGTCGGCGCCGTAGGGCTCGATAACCGAGCTCGGGGGCACCACATTGCCCTTGGACTTGGACATGGTGTCGCCGTTCTCGTCCTTGACCATGCCCTGGCACAGCAGGTTGGTGAAGGGCTCGTCCACGCTCAGCAGGCCCAGGTCGCGCAGCGCCTTGGTAAAGAAGCGGCTGTAGAGCAGGTGCAGAATGGCGTGCTCGATGCCACCGATGTAGTTATCGACGGGCATCCAACGGTCGGCCGCCTCGCGGGAGAAGGGCAGCTCGGTGTTGTGCGGATCGGTGTAGCGCAGGTAATACCAGCTGGAGCAGGTGAAGGTGTCCATGGTATCGGTCTCGCGCTTGGCCGGGCGGCCGCAGACCGGGCAGGTGGTCTCGTAAAAGTCCTTGCACTCGGCGAGGGTCTCGCCGGCGCCCAGGTCAAGGTTCTCGGGCAGCGTCACCGGCAGCTGATCCTCGGGCACGGGCACAATGCCGCAGTGCTCGCAGTGGATGGCCGGGATGGGGTTGCCCCAATAGCGCTGACGGCTGATGAGCCAGTCGCGCAGGCGGAACTCGACCTTGCGACGGCCGCAGCCCATAGCCTCGAGGTCGGCCACGATGGCAGCCTCGCCCTCGGAGTGCTTACCGCCGCGCATGCCGGTGTACTTGCCGGACTGGACGAGCGTGCCCTCGGCGGCGTGGGCGCAGTCCCAGTCGACGGTCTCGGCATGGAAGGTATCGATGGTCTCGCCGCTGGCCTCGACGGCAGCGCGATCGTCATCGTCCAGGATGATCGGCACGATCGGCAGGTCGTACTTGCGGGCAAACTCAAAGTCGCGCTGGTCGCCGCAGGGAACGGCCATGACAGCGCCGGTGCCGTAGTCGGCAACGACATAATCGGCAACCCACACGGGAACTTTCTCGCCGTTGACGGGGTTCACCACGTAGCGACCGGTAAAGGCACCGTGCTTCTCGAGGGTACCCTGGGCACGCTCGACGGCAGAGATATGCTTGGAGTCCTCGACGATCTTGGTGACGGCCTCCTCGTACTCCGTGCCCTCGACGAGCTCGTGCAGACGAGCGTACTCGGGAGCCAGGACAAAGAAGGAAACGCCAAAGAGGGTATCGGCACGCGTGGTGAAGACGGTGATCTTGCCCTCGTCGCCCTCGATGGGCTCGCCATCCTGGTCGCACAGGGTAAAGTCGACCTCGGCGCCCTCAGAGCGACCGATCCAGTTGGCCTGCATCTGCTTGACGCGCTCCGGCCAGCCGGGGAGCTTCTCCAGGTCGTCGAGCAGCTCCTGAGAGTACTCGGTGATCTTGAAGTACCACTGCTCAAGGTCGCGCTTCTCGGGCTCGGTGCCACAGCGCCAGCACTTGCCCTCGGTGACCTGCTCGTTGGCCAGAACGGTCTTGCAGGTGGGGCACCAGTTGACCGGGTTCTTCTTGCGGTAGACCAGGCCCCTTTCCCACAGCTTCTCAAAGATCCACTGACCCCAGCGGTAGTAGTCAGGGCTGCAGGTCTTGACCATGCGATCCAGATCGTAGGAGAAGCCCATGCGCTTCATTGTGGCGAGCGCCTGGTCCATATTCTTATATGTCCAGGCGGCAGCCTGCGTGTTGTGCTTGATGGCGGCGTTCTCGGCGGGCAGGCCAAAGGCGTCAAAGCCGATGGGATGCAGCACGTCAAAGCCGCGCATGCGGGCCTGACGGGCCATGGCATCGCCGATGGTATAGTTGCGCGCGTGGCCCATGTGCAGGTCGCCCGACGGATACGGGAACATCTCGAGCACATACTTTTTGGGCTTGCTGTCGTCGGTGTCGACGGCAAAAAGGTTGGAGTCCTCCCAGGCCTTCATCCACTTGGACTCAATGGCCTGCGCGTCGTAGGCAGGGATCTCGTCCTTATGATCTGTGCAATCGCACATATCAGCTCCTTTAATCTTAGCTGGGGTCGGTCGGCTTGGCTTTGTTCGCTACTGCGGACAGTCCTGCGCAAGACGAAGAGCACATTAAGTGCTCTTCTTTGCGTGCGGAACTTGTAGCGAACAAAGCTAAGCCGCCCGACCCTAAGGTTAACTCGCATGATGATAGCAAATACAACAAGCGAGATGCCTGCGACTTGCAGGCATCTCGCTTTATCTAAATAACGTGGTTGAGGCTCAACCTTTATGTGCAGGTCTTATCTTATCGATACGTTACGCTCTGTTGGGAGTCCTTGACTACGACGTCGTGGGCTCCGCCTTCGACGATCGAGGTCGAGGAGACCAAGGTCAAGCGTGCCTTTTGCTGAAGCTCAGGGATCGAGAGGGCGCCGCAGTTACACATCGTGGACTTGACCTTGTAGAGCGTACCGCCCACGCCGTCCTTGAGGGAGCCGGCGTAGGGAACGTAGGAGTCGACGCCCTCGACGAAGCTGAGCTTCGCGGCGCCGCCCAGGTCGTAGCGCTGCCAGTTGCGGGCACGCGCAGAACCCTCGCCCCAGTACTCCTTCATGTACTGACCGTTGACGTTGACGCGCTCAGTCGGGCTCTCGTCAAAGCGGGCGAAGTAGCGGCCCAGCATCATAAAGTCGGCGCCCATGGCAAGGGCGAGCGTCATGTGGTAGTCGTAGACGATGCCGCCGTCGGAGCACACGGGCACGTAGACACCGGTCTCCTCGTAGTACTCGTCACGGGCGCGGCAGACGTCGATCAGCGCGGTGGCCTGGCCACGGCCGATGCCCTTGGTCTCGCGGGTGATGCAAATGGAACCGCCGCCGATACCGACCTTGATGAAGTCGGCCCCGCAGTCGGCCAAGAAGCGGAAGCCCTCGGCGTCGACGACGTTACCAGCACCGACCTTGACGTCCTCGCCGTAGTTGGCGCGGATCCACTCGATGGTGCGCTTCTGCCACTCGCTGAAGCCCTCGGAAGAATCGATGCACAGGACATCGGCACCGGCCTCGATGAGCAGCGGCACGCGCTCGGCATAGTCGCGGGTATTGATACCGGCGCCGACCATATAGCGCTTGTCGTTATCGAGCAGCTCGTTGGGGTTGGTCTTGTGGCAGTCGTAGTCCTTGCGGAAGACGATGCCCATAAGGTGATCGTTGTCGTCGACGATAGGTAGGGCGTTGAGCTTGTTGTCCCAGATGACGTCGTTGGCAACCTTGAGGCTGATGTTCTTGTCGCCCACGATGAGCTGCTCGCGCGGGGTCATGAACTCGGAGACCTTCTTCTGGTGGTCATCGCGGCTGGGACGATAGTCACGGCTGGTGACGATGCCCAGGAGCTTGCCCTTGGGAGTGCCGTCGTCGGTGACCGGCATGGTGGAGTGGCCGGTCTTCTCCTTGAGCTCGATGACCTGCTCCATGGTCATGTCGGGTGTCAGCGTGGAATCGGACTGAACGAAACCAGCCTTGTGATCCTTAACGGCCTTGACCATAGCAGCCTCGGACTCGGGGGTCTGGGAACCGTAAATGAAGGACAGGCCACCCTCGGTAGCGAGCGCGACACCCATGTCGACGCCCGAGACGGACTGCATGATGGCGGAAACCATGGGGATGTTCAGGGTGATTGCCGGCTTCTCACCGCGCTTGAAGCGGGTTAGCGGCGTCTTAAGAGAGACGTTGTTGGGGATGCACTGCGAAGACGAGTAACCAGGGACCAGCAGATACTCCGAAAACGTGTGGGACTCACCGGGAAAGAACGTAGCCATGTTTCTCCTTTTTCCATGCGACCGGTCGGCTGCAGGCCTCGTAGGACCCAGCCCAACCTTGGGCGCCCAATACTGGGGAAGTATCTTAACGCACTTTGACTGCTACAATGCATGGTTTAGAAAGAGCACACGAGGGTTTGACGCAGGCTTTGCGTTTGCCCAGCAAACACTTTAGCGGGAAGACGTGAAGCACATGGAGTACAAGACGACGGCAAAGCTGGTCATTCAAGCGTGCGACAAAGATCTGCCGGGCGTGTTCGGCCACGGTTGTGTCTTGCTGCTGCAGGGCATCGCCCGCGAGCACTCGCTCAACCGCGCCGCCAAGAGCATGGGCATGGCGTATTCTAAGGCCTGGCGCATCGTGAACGAGGCCGAAGGGCAGCTGGGATGCAAACTCATCGAGCGCGACGGCGCCCGCGGATCCACGCTCACGCCGGCCGGCGAGCGCGCCATCGAGGCCTATGAAACGCTGCAGACGGAGATCAACAACGTCATAGCAACCCGGGCCGACACCCTCATTGCCACCATCACCGAAAAGTAGCTCATTTGGGACGGGGCTTTTTAGCAACGATGTCCCCTTCTTGTGCCAGGCCACGGCGTTCGATGACTTCATTGGCATGATCAGCGTACACAAAATGGGCGGTCGCAGCCGAGCCCCCCCCGCGTAGCGAGCCTCAAGCTCAAGCTGGGACAGCATCGTTGCGACTGCCCTTTCATCGTCGAGATAATCCTGAGGGTCACCACATATCTCAGGCCAGCGCAGCGGCGACGAACCCGCCGCCTCCTGCGCGCCCGCGCGAGCCTAGTTCTCCCCAAGCGCGCGCCGCGCGAGCTCCAGACAGCCCAAGATCCCCTGGTCGCCATCGAGCGAATTACCGACGACGTAGGCATCGAGATCATCCATCTCGGGAATGGCGAGATAGCCGTTGAGCAGCTCCGCAAGCTTGATGCGGGCTGGCGGCAGCAACGGCAGGTGATCGCCCACGCCCCCGCCGATGACGATCTTGCGGGGCATGTAGCACAACACGAACGTCGCGAGCGCCTGACCGAGATACCCGCCGATGAGCGCGACCTTGCCCGGGTCGTCCGCCATGCCAGCCGCGACGGGATCGCCCCAGCGCTTCCACAGGGACGGGCCGCACGCGAGGCCCTCAAGGCAGTTCGTGTGGAACGGGCAGGCGGACACGCCGGAGGGCATCGGGTCGGCTGGGTCGCGCGTAAGCGGGATGTGGCCCGCCTCGGGATGCATCGCGCCATGAAGCAGATTGCCCTCCACCAGCACGCCGGCCCCCACACCCGTGCCAATCGTGAGGTAAAGAACGTCGCGCAGGCCACGGGCGCACCCATACACGGCCTCGCCCAAGCATGCCGCGTTGACGTCGGTGTCGTAGCCAACCGGGACATCGATGACGGAGCGCAGGGCGCCGAGGACATCGACGTTCGACCAGCCGGGCTTGGGAGTCGTGAGCATGCATCCAAAATGAGGCAACGCCGGGTCGACATCGGTGGGCCCAAAGGCACCCACACCCAGGGCCTCCACGCCGCGCTCAGCGAACCAAGCCCCGCACGCCTCCAGCGTCGAGGTAGGATCCGCGGTGTCGATTCGGACGCGCTCCACGATCTCCCCGTCTGCGCGACCAGTCGCGCACACCATCTTCGTCCCGCCCATCTCAAGGGCACCCAGCAAACGACTCATAGCTCCCCCTTTTCCCCGTTGGCGCTCAATTTCCAGCACGTGATGCGCGCGCCTGGCACCCTGATGGCACACGAGCGGCTCCTCGGGTACCAGCGCGTGCTCATGACGAGCTCACCTTCATTCACAAAGACCTCAACCGAAGACGTATCGACCAAAATGCGCACCGACCGCACGGCATTGACGCGCTCCCAGCGCTCCGTGCGCCCGCAACTGGCAGCATTGCGACCGGCATCACGGAAACGCATCACGAACCGCATGAGCCTCTCGTCCGGATCGCAAGTCACGAATAGTTCGAGCTCCTCTCCCAGGACCACATGCATCTCATCGCCCACGTCCTCGAGCGCAATATCGCATGCCGTCGGTATCACGTCGAGGTGCAGCTCATCCACAGCTCGATGCGCCTGCCCGCGCAGGGACGCGAGCTCGCGCACGGGCCGCTGGAGCACAACGCCCCCATTCCCTGCCGTGAGCTCACGAGGCACCGTGAAACAGTGCTGCCAGCCCTCGACGATCGTCGGGTCGTTACCGTAGGTGGCGTCTTCGGGCATGCCCATCCAGCCCATGAGGATGCGGCGGCCATCCTCGGCCACGAAAGTCTGGGGAGCGTAAAAGTCGAATCCGGCGTCCCACAAGCGGAACGTCCCCAGCTCATAACGCCCGCAGATGTCGCCCGCAAAGGGCACGTAGCCCGACTGGTACACGTTGCGGTGCTCCCAGTCGCCGCCAAAAAGGCCCTGCGGTGAGAACGAGAGCACCTGAAGAGCATCGAGCTCAAAATAATCGGGGCACTCCCACATGAAACCGAAGCGCTCCGAGGACTGGATCCTGTTCTGCAGCCTCCATGTCTGAAGTTCGTCCGAGGCGTACACGAGCACCTCTCCGGCATCGCGCTCGCAGCTGGCGCCATGGCAGCGCACGAAGAGCTCGCGCCGGGGCGATGGCGAGGCCGGGACGGAGTCCTTTGCGGGTCCGGCCTCCTCCGCAGCCCCACGGCGGCGCGCCCCCAGCACCATGAGGTACCTACCGCACGGGGCGTCCGCGCGCCATACTTTGGGATCGCGCACGTGGCAGGAGAGGTCAGCTGGATAGTCCGCATTGCCGAGCAGAAGGCGCTTCTCGCCGAACGTCTCGCCGTCGGCGGTATCCACCATAACAGTATTTCCCTCACGCCCCGCGTTGATGTAGTCGTAGGCGCCATTCCCATCGGGAAGCTTGACATTGCCGGTGTAAAACACGCTCACGTGGTCGTCGAGCACAAGTGCGGAGCCCGAGTACACGCCATGGCAATCGAACGGCTCGTCGGGGTACAGCGCGCAGCCCTCGTACGTCCAACTCACCAAGTCGGAGCTCGTGCTATGACCCCACATCTTGACGCCGCCCTCGACGTCAAAGGGGGCATATTGGAAGTACGCGTGAAAGACGCCGTCCTTCTGGTACAGACCGTTGGGATCGTTGAGCCATCCCACGGGTGGCATCAAGTGATACGTCTGGGCCCAGGTGCGCGGCCTGCGCGACGCGGCGTCCTCGGCAGCCTTCACCAGCTGCATCAAGTCGCGTTGAAGTGCGTTGGCCATGAAGGTCCTTTCTCGTGTGATTCGTCTTCAGGTGCGTGAGGACGTGGCGCGGTGCGGATGCGGGGCAGCGCCTTGGACTATTTTCGAGGCACTCATCGCCGCTCCCTCAAACGCAAAGACTCAACCATGATGCCCCACCGAACCGAGCACAGTGCAGCGTCATCATCCGTGACATACCGAATTGAAGCTATAAAACTCGATAATCAATCAATTCGATTCCAAGCCGCGCAAGTTGATCGATCATGCCGGCGCTACTCAGTGCCTCAGCTTCGTAAGTTCGGCTTTCCGTAAGCGAAGAGTGCTCCATGATGTAAGCATCGAGGCACCCTGGATGGCAAATCGCCATTGCAGTCTCCCCTAAACTGATGGACGCCGCGCCATCGAGAAAATGCTTGCGCGCATCTTGAACAGAGGCGGCAGGGCGCATCGGCAAAACACGAACAATCGAACCGCCGACCCTCATTGAGTCACAACCGCGATCGGGCAACAAGCTTACAGGCAGTCCGAGCTTCTCGGCAACGGCTGCCGCCGCCCTCATAAATGACGGTGAAAGCACGGCATGAATGTCAATATAATCCGGGAGTCGTCCAAGTAAAGACTTAAGTTGATCGACCTGCAAACGGATCTCCCGGTATGCCTCTTCAAATGAAACGAAATCTTCCTCGACCGCTCTATACGCGGCGCTTCCGTGGAACTGCCCAGTTGACTCCACAAGTGACGGCACAAGGCTCGAATCAGATAGTGGCTCGCCGGCGCTAATGCACGCATGTAGACCGACTGCGACATCATGACCGGACAGCAACCTTACACCATGCTCCGCTGCGGGCATGTTTGCCATAACGCCGACGCTGCGCACGATTCCCGTATGCAAGGTGCGCTCAATCCCATAATTGACCGCTTCGCTAAATCCCAGATCATCAGCTCTGACCAGCAATCTTTTTGACATGTTCCTATCCCCTTCCCTGCGGAGCCTTGTCGGCACGATAGCTCACGTTACCTTCGCGCCCATCCACGCGGACTTCACCTTGACGAGTCACCATTGTTCGTATGGCGCGATACGCAGGCAGGGCGGCCGGACGAGGCAACAGATCCATGCACGACGGCGGAAGCGGCACGCGATCGTCATGACCCGATAAAATTGCGTCACATACCTCAATCACCGTCTCCAGCAAGAAGACCGGCGATTCGTAGGTACCGCGATTTCGCACGATGCGATCATAGCGACCATCCAGCACGCGCACGCTCTCGAGGGCCCTCCGATAGGTCTTCACATCGGTGGACCAATCCTCAAGCAAAATCGTCCCCGGCCCACATGCGTCGCCGAACATGGCAGCGCGTTCCTCCGGCACCAAAAAAATCATGGATCCGTGAGTGTGCCCTGGAACGGCGTACGCCTCAACGGTAACCCCGCCAAGGTCGAACACATCGCCTCCGCGCAGGGGCTTCAATGCCCGCTCCTCAAGATGGGGCTCGAGCTCAATGTTCGAAAATCCGCATCCAGCGACAAATCGCTGGCGATAAGAAATAGCGGCGTGGGCGCGATACACCGGAAGATCCATCAGGTTCATATGCGCCGAGCCAAACTCTCCCGCCCCCATCGCATGGTCGACATGCCCGTGAGAAAGAAGCACTGTGACCGGCAGGTTGGTAATCTGCCGAACAACGGCAGCGAGCCCGGGCACGCCACACCCCGTGTCCAAAAGAGCGGCACGGCGCGAGCCGCAAACAAGATACATGGCTACGCCAAGAGGATCGACGATGCGATACATCCTGACACCAATACGAATCACCGTATAACTCACGGGAAATCACCCTCCCACGGAAACCAAGCTCATCATGTGCCGCGACGCAACGAACATAAAGCGCCCGAAATGCGCATTCGCAAATCGGGCGCCACAACACACCTCTAAGACTGGCGACTCTTGTTGCCCTCAACACCGAGAATCATAATAAGCGCAAGCGTTACAACAAAGCCGATGCCACCGGAGATGCAGGCATGCACGAAGTTTGCCATGCTATCTCCCCCGATAAACTCGAGAACCACGGTGAAATTCGTATAGAGCGGAGCGTAGCAGGTGACACCCATGATCGCCGCGTACAGCGTGCCCACAAACGTGCCGATTGCCTGATACGCCAGTACACGCGGATAGCGAAGCAGGATGCCAAAGATGGTCGGCTCACCAACTCCCACGAGTGCCTGGGTAATGAAGCAGCTAAGTCCGAGCTCGCGGTCCTCGGCAGTCTTGGCCTTAATGAGAAAGCCAAGGCCGCAAGCGATCGAAGCAAACGTGGAAGCAGCACCCATGACAAAAATGACATTTTCATATCCTTGGGTCGCAAGGGTGCTCATGCCCAACACGATGATGGGAAGATGCATACCCGTGGCAACAAGCGGCATGAACAGCGCGCCGATAAGGGCGATTCCAACCGGACCGAGGACATCGTGAACCCACATGAGGGCGGACTCAATCGCAACACCCATAATGGCGCCGCAAGGACCAAGGACGCAGAGGGCAACCGGAGTCATGGCAAGAACGGTGAGCACGGGAACGAACAAGAGGTGAACTTGATCGGGGATGATGCGATTGAGCAGCTTTTCCACCTGTGCCTGCACGGCGGTGATGAGAATCATCGGGAATACGGTGGATCCATACGTGGTAAGCCACATGGGTATCCCGTAAACGGTGAAGGGCTTACCGGCTGCCACGATTTCCGCCATCGTCGGGTGCAGCATGATGCCGGCAATGAACACAGAGATCACGGTGTTGGAACCGAACTTCTTCGATCCCGTATATGCAACCGCCATGGGCAAGAAGTAGAACCCTGCGTCACCAACAAAGGTGAGCAGCTTGAATAGATCGCTTCCCTCCTGGACCAGGCCCAATGCGGACGGGCCCAGGATCATGAGGATCAACTTGACCAAGCCGCCCGCAACAAGCATGGGGATGACCGGCGTGAGGCAGCCAGTCAGCGCGTCAAGGATGGCGTTACCGACGCGCGCCGGCGTAAGAGGCTGCTTTTCAGCTTCCGTCGACTGCGAATCGAGGTTCTCGTCGACAGCAGCCTGATGCTCGATGCCACCGACCTCGCAAACTTCGTTGTACACATGGGTGACCGTGGGGCCAATGATGACCTGATACTGCTCTCCAGAGTATTGCTCCCCAAAACACCAGGTACCGCGCGGACCGCATCACGGTCAACGAGCGCCTGATCGGCAAGGTTGAACCTAAGGCGCGTCACACAGTGCGTGGCAAACGCCACGTTGGCCGCCCCGCCAATTGCCGCGAGTACTCCTTCCGCTGTCTTTTTGTAGTCTGCCATACCGTCTCCTTTCATCGTGTGGACTAAGCCCATTCTCCAGGCTCGACCACTACGGCAACAAAACACTATTAAAGAGATGCCTGATCCCGATGCGGCTCGTCGCGCCGCAACCATGCGAGGGCAAGCGGCACCCACGCCGCGGCATACGCATCTTCATCCTCAGCCTTTGCAGCAGAGGTCGGCTCGCAGAGAGCCATTCCATGTGGCCCCGTTGGGAATAGATGAAACTCGCAGGGAACGCCAGCATCTATCAGGGCCGCGGCAAACTGGCACGCACGAGCGGGATTAACCACTTGGTCCTCCGCGGTTTGCCACATGAATACCCTGGGCATATCAGGCCTCACTCCGGAAATCAGGTCGAAACGCTCATCGCATTCGGCCGCACCGTCGTTTCGCCCAAACAGGGCGCGCTGGATATATGGAATTTGCCAACGCATCTCTTTTGGACAGCTGTCAACAGCGCGAGTTGCCATATCCAAAGGGTTCACGAGCGGATAGCCAAGCACCACACCCGTGGGCGCGCAGTCACGCGGATCAACCCCAGGCACCTGGCTCAGCAAGTCCGGATCATCCCAATGCTCGGCAAGACACGCGGCGAGATGGGCGCCAGCTGAGAAGCCAACCACGTATATGCGAGATGCATCGATGGCATACTCTTGAGCATGAGCCCGGACCCAGGCCATCGCTTGCATAAGCGCAATCAAAGGGGCGGGAAACGTTGCTGTACGATCTATTACAAGCTCTTCGCCTGGCTTCTTTGGGCGCGATCGAAACAAAACCGGATATCTCAATACCGCGGTATGATATCCTGCGCCAGCAAAGCGCATGGCAACAGGCTCTTGCTCCTTTGTCGCATGCAATACATAGCCTCCACCAGGGCACACGATCACAAGCGGTCGGAGCTTCTTAACCTGATAAGAGATATTAGGTTCAAGAAAAAAGGTGCGCAGGGTCGATCTACCTTGAGCATCGAGCTTGATGTCGGTCGTATACATTACGCCACGCCCCCCTCATCAACGACCGCGGCAGTTGCCACACGGCGCACGAACGCAGCCGTTCGCATCAATACGTCCTTTGAAGCGCACGGGTCGTATTCACGCGCAAAAGCCTCATGAGTAAAGCCGTGGTGGCAGCCCTCATAGCATTTGTAATCTACGGCCACTCCGGCCTCGTCCAGCATCGCGGCAAAGCGCCGCGAGTCTTCGCAAAGCGTGTCCAAGCTGGCGGCGTGCACGAGAGCCGGCGGCCACACAACATCCGTGGCAAGAAGCGGAGACGCAACAGGGTCCAGCATGTCGGCCTCCGTCGCATATGCCCACGATGCGTACTGTTGCATCCTCGTTTGTGATAGCGCCGAGCCGGTATTCACGCTTGGCCGTTGAACGCTCAGGGGCGCAAGCGGCGGATAGTTCATGATGAGGCCACCTATCGATACCTCATCGGATCGAGAGGCCAAGACGCAAAGGGCTGCAGCAAGATTGCCTCCCGCGCTGTGACCGCAAACAATTATGGGGCCGCCTGTAAGGCCCATTTCGGATCGATGGGCGTCACAATACTTGATGACCTCCAAAGCCGAGTGCTGCGGGACGGGAAACTTGTGCTCCGGCCCCACGAGATAATCGACATTGAGAACCGTTGACCCAGTTGAACGTGAGAGGTCCCGGCAAAACGGGATATCGAGCTCCCAGTCTTGTAGAACATACCCGCCTCCATGAAAATTAAAAACGAGTGGCAGCGCCTGATCGCACGACCTCCCCTCAACTGCGCCATACCGATACACGGCTATTTCGCCGGCAGAAGTTTGGATTACGAAGCGCCGCGCCTCATTCCCTTCGGCCAATCTGCGTTTTATGGCTCCCAACTGCTTGTCCTTATTGACGCGATACGTTATTGCGTCATTGGAAGAATCAAACATGAGTGGCACCCCCTCGACCATCCGGCTCAACGTGGGAACGTTCCCACTGACGATTCTTATTCTGTATTCGATTTCATATTCAGTCAAGATAAACTTCGCGGAACCTTGTGATGCTACCGTTCGCCGCCATATATCAACCGCTCACGTTCAAAATGCGTGCGGCAACGTAATATGTAACCGAACACTTTTTGCCCGCCACGCGCATCCGCTCGCGAGTAAAGGCACCTCATGTCGTTATCGGCGATTGGACTATTCGGAATGAACATCAAAGATGTGGCCGCCCTGAGCGGCTTATCAAAAAGCACGGTATCTCGCTATTTAAACGGCGGGAGCATATCCCAACAGTCCGCAGACAAAATCGCCGCCGTCATCCAGCAGACCGGCTTTCAAAGCAATATATTTGCCAGCCGTCTTAAAACAAATCGAAGCTACTTGATTGGTGTTCTCATTGACGGATTCGACTCTCCAAGTGTAAACCGCGTGCTCTCGACCATAAGCTCAGCGTGCCACGATGCCGGATATCAGCCATTCATCATGATCGACGAAACCGGCGAGGATAACAAAATCGCGAATATGCGCGCGCTCATTCAGCAGGGAGTCGATGCCCTCATACTGGGCACGGCGCTCATCACCGAGGGGCACCGTGACTTTCTATCGCGCATCAAAGTGCCCACCATCATCCTCGGGCGGACTTACGACGCCCTCCCCTGGTGCAAAATTGACGACTACTCGGGAGGTCGCCTCCTGGGCGAGCACGTCGCACGGCAACACCCAGAGCGCCTTGTCTACCTATCCATGGGTTCCGATGACCCGTCGGCAGGAGAAGAGCGCTGTAGGGGCGTCTTGAGCACGCTATCCTCTGATACCCAAGTCCGCGTTATCGAGGTCGATCATGTCGACAACCATGGCTATGCATGTGCCGCTAAGGCGCTTGAATGGAAGCCCGACTACATTGTTTCCGCATCAGATGGGTTCTGCCTGGGAATCTTCTCCGCACTCGATGCCAAAGGACTTTCCGTTCCAAGGGATATACGAGTCGCAAGCTTTGGAAACCACGCCTTCAGCAGCCTCCCATCAATATCTCTCACCAGCATTGCATACGATTACGAGGCATTGGGACGAGATGTGGCGCTTAAGGCAATCGAGCTCGCAAGCGGAAACTCGATCGAACCGGAGTGTTGCGATTATCCGATAGAGCTCATCATACGAAAAAGCAGCGTTCGGCCAACAACGAACCGGTAGGCGAACGACCTTATTTTCACCGAACGCCGCAGGGCGACAGCGTGAAAACGGGCTATAGGACAAAAAGCGTGTCACGAGGGAACGCCTGCCCCCGGATGCCAATCAAGCCAGAACGGGTACGGATCCCCGTGGTGGAGCCCCCACACGGGCCTGTCGTCCCACTCCGAGCTGCCGTCCTCACGCTTCGAGGAGGCCGAGTAGGTCCTATAGAGCAGGCCCATGTCGGCGTCGGCGGGCATCGTCGCGAGCTTCTCCGCGGCCGTCCTGGAGTCCACCAAGAGCATGTCGCACCACCAGAAGACGGCCTCATCGCCACCATCAACGCAGAGTAGTCTGTTTAGGGCTGTTTAATAGTCCGCCGCGCTTACGAATTGAGTTGCGTGCCACAAAATGGGCCCATCTACTACGTTTAGCCGAATACCCTCGACCATACCGGATATTAAGAAAACAAAACCACTGGTAGAAGGCTTGACGATTTTCAAAAAATGTGGCTATGGTCGACCCCTAGAGGTTAAACGTGGTAGATAGGCCGTTTTCGTGACACGGCACCAGGGTAGCTTTTTGGGGCGGGCTTTTTAGCTACTTTTTGAAGGCGTTGTCTAGGGTGGCGGCTACTTGCAGGGGGTTGTCGGTGCCGGCGAAGAGACGGATGGTGGCTGCCCGCTTGCCGCATGGAGCTGAGAGGCGTGTCGCTGCGCCGCCGGCGGGTGATGCGCGGAACTCGTCGGGCAGGGTTTCGAATAGATCGGCTGCCGTGCGATGTATCAGGTCGAACTCCACTGCAGGGCCAAAGCCGTGTTCCAGGACACCCGTCGCCACCGCGTGATCGGGATGCGACGCCAGACCGGGATAGCGCACGTTGCGCACCATTTCATTCGCAGCCAGGTACTCCGCAAGAGCGCGGGCACGGTCGAAGTGGGCCTGCATGCGGGCTTCGAGCGAAACGAGGCCTCGCTCCAGCACGCCGGCCTCATCGTTGCCCAAATCGAGCGTGGACAAACCGCAGCTAGCAAGCACCGCATGCGCACATTCACCCGCAGCATCCATACGATGGCGCTTGAGCTGCGAGCGCGCAACCGAAACGGCCACCAGGTTTCGCGGCCCCTCACCAGCGCACACACGGTCGAGTGCCTCGAGCGACAGCACGGCACCCAAACGCAGCGGATCGCACCCAAAGACCGACGAAACGGTGTTATCAACCACCAGCAACGCACCACACGCACGCGCCGCCCGCCCCAACGCGCGAAGGTCGGGCACGCGCAGGCCAAAGCCGCCAATGGAGTTCACGAACCACCACAGATGCGGGGCCTCAGCGTCAAACGAATCGGCAAAACCCTCGGACGCAGCCTCAAACGCCGCAACGGACAGCTCCCCCACCAGCACTACATCGTGGACCTCAAAACCGCGCGAAAACGCAGCGGCGAAGTCATCCGCGAAAGCCACCAGACGGTCACCGGGACGCACGATACCCAGCAACGACAATGCCGCCGGCACATGCGGTGCCGCCAGCAACCGAGCCTCGCGCGCACGGGCACGCGCACTCCATGCCTCTTCGAATCCCCGCACGTCCATACGGCACCGTCCCTTCAAAAGCAAAAACCCATGACACGGGCGTTCCCCGCATCATGGGTAACGGCTGCAGTATAGCGCCAGAGCGCCGCCAAGCGCTCCGACAGCCCACGACCAAACGCCTAGAAGCCAAGCTTGTGATAGCCGATCAGAATCTGGAGGAAACTAAAGGCCTTGCTGAGGGCTCGGAAAGAACGGGCAATAATGCCCGCCGGCTACACGCACATGAGCTGATGATCCAGTTTGAGCGCGCGCATGCCGCGCTCCCCCTCCACGCCGTCAACCACGTCGAGCAACATACTCGTGGCCTCAACGCCACTGGTCAGATAGCCGTAATGCACGGTAGGGATACCGCCCGTCAGCGCACGCAAAAAGGCGTTGTCGCCAAAACCGCTCACGCGATGGGCGCCCTCTCCCGCGCCACGCACCTCATCGATCGCGCGCAGGGCACCGGCGGCCATGGTATCGGTCGCACAGGCAATAAAGTCAAGATGCGAATCGGCCTGCAGCAACTCACGCGCGGCACGATAGCCGGAATCCAACGTAAACGAGCCATAGCGGATCATCGCGGGGTCGAGCTCAACGCCCGCAGCAGCCAGACCGGCTTGCAGACCGTGACGGCGATCGTAGCCGGCGGCTTGGTCGTCCTCGGTAACGCCGACGTAGCCGATCTTGCCCGTCACACGCCCAGCCAACGCCCGGCCCAGCTCAAAAGCAGCCTCATAGTCGTCGTGGTACACGCAGGCCGCGCCCTCGACGTTTTGGCCAATCAGCACCATCGGCACGCGGCAGGATGCGATGGCGTGGCGATGCTCATCGGTAATCATGGTTGCCACGAGCACGATGCCGTCAACCGGGTGGTTCTGAAACAGGTCCAGGTACTCGAGCTCGCGCTCCGCCAAATTGTCGGTATTTGCCAGCAACATCTGGTAGCCGCGGCGGCCGAGTACCTGGCCAATACCGGCGGTAATACGGCTCACCGATTCGGAGTTGATCTTAGGCACGATGACGCCGATGAGCTTGGTAGACCCCGTGCGCAGCGCGCGGGCCTGGTTGGAGCGCACGTAGCCGGTCTGCTCGATCGCCTGCTTAATGCGCTCGGCCTTATCTGCCGAAATATAGCCACCGTTAAGATAGCGCGAGACCGCGGCGCTCGAAACGCCCGCCAGCTCGGCGACATCTTTCATCTTTACCAATGGTACCCCTGTCATTGAAATCGCTTTCACCATGATAGCCATAAAGGCACTCCAGATGAATTGATTTCACCCAGGTCGAAAAAACGTCAGCGAGCGCCGAAACCCAACTAACCGTGATACTCACCGTTGTATTGGATGAGCGTGAGGTCCTCTACGCCGTCGAGCGCACGGATCGCGTCCGCATAGGGCATGTCAACGCCGTCCGAGAACACCTCCACGGCCATCTCGACCTTGTCGCC
This sequence comes from Collinsella sp. AF37-9, assembly GCF_003475115.1. Lineage (NCBI taxonomy): Bacteria > Bacillati > Actinomycetota > Coriobacteriia > Coriobacteriales > Coriobacteriaceae > Collinsella > Collinsella sp. AF37-9. Next base: position 163,503 of record NZ_QROQ01000001.1, read on the forward strand.
GCGCATGGTCTTGGACTTGACGGAAAACTTGGTGCGCCCAAACGCGCGCACGATATCATCGCCGGTAGTCTGGCCCGTGTAGTGGATGACCATCATGTACACGCGCGCCTTGTCTTGGTGGCTCGCGAAGCCGGCAATCATCACCACGATCACCACTGCCGTGAGCCCCACGAGCGCGTACATGCCGGCACCCGCCGTAATGCCCGTGGTAATGGCCCAAAACAGATACAGCAGGTCGAGCGGGTCCTTAACCGCCGTACGATAGCGGACGATGGACAAAGCACCGACCATACCGAGCGAGATGACCACGTTCGTCGAGATCGCGAGCGTGACCATGCAGGTAAGCACGCACATGCCCACGAGCGTCACGGCAAAACTGCGCGAATACACCACGCCGGTAAAAAAGCGCTTGTACACGCAATAGATCAGGATGCCCATGGCGAGCGCCACGAGCAGCGACAGACCGATCTTGGCAGGGTCGACCTGGCCAAACGCTTCCAAGACGGAGTTCTTAAAAAAATCCCTGGTGCTCATGGTCTAAATATCCCCTCGGTTCTCAAAATCCGATGCCCAGTAGTTAAAACCGCGCAGGTAGGCGGTCTTTTCGTAACACAGGCAGTACTTGGAGACCGCCGTAAGCTCGGCCGCGCCCGGCGGCACCATATCGCGCACCAGCTGCGGGCAAAACTCCGTAAACTTGACCTCCATCACCAGCTTGCCGGGCTCCAGGACCGGCAGCGTGGGCAGCGTCGCGTCAAAGATATCGAAGCTTCCCACCGCGGCACGCACGTTCATGTCAAACGTGATGCGCACGGTGCCCTCATCCATCACCCACGGCTCGCGCTCGTAGTCCACGATGGTCCGCGGGCGCATCACGTTGCAGATGCACTCGACGTAGAACTCGCGGCAGAGCGGATAGGGGCTCGTCAGCAAAAAATCGTAGTCTCCGGCCAGAATCTGCTCAAACTCGCCACGCGTGAGCGGCGCGTCCTCCTTATAGATCCAGCTACCGTACTTCTTTTTGCGCTCGAGCTTAATCACCTTGTCGCCACCGTTATAGATGCGCACGCGGTACTTTTTGCGCATGAGAATACCGGCGTCTTTTTCCTCGTAGGCCGAGTTACAGTAGTCGTCAAAGTACAGGCTGCGAATGGTGTAACCGCCCGCCTGCGCATGCTTGTCCAGCTTAAACGCCGGCGCCATGCGACAGGCAAGCGCGGCGTGCTCGCCCTCGTTAATGAGATATTTGAGCTCGTGGCGGTAACGCTCTTGCGTGGTACGCGCAGGCGGGGCCGCCAAGCGCTCAAGCAGCGCGCTAGCCCTCCTCATACGTGTCCTCCACGACCTTACCGCCGTCCTGCACGTAAAAACACTTCATGCCGTACTGTTTGCCGTCGTCAGTCACATAGTAGTCAAACGCATCTTGCGTATAGTCGTCGGAGTTGGTAGCACGCACGCGCACAAAATACTGGCCGGCATCGGGCGCATCGCAGGTCGCCTCGGGCAGCAGCACGTCCTCGGCCTTAAAGATCACGTCCTTGATGGCGTAGTCGCGCGCCAGCTCCACGGTGTAGCGAATGTCACGCGCTTTAAAGTCGTAGGAGGCATCCCAGCCAATGCGCAACTTACCGTTATCGATCTGCGGCACGCCAATGTAGAACGGCATTGGCTTCTTATAGCTCTCGCGAAAGCTCTTGTAGTTCTCCTCGATCTCAGAGGGAATCGCCGCGGCAATCTGCTCGTATTCGTCCTTGGTCACGGGCAGATTCTCTAGGTCGGGCGCAGCAAAGACGAGCGACTCCGTCACCTCGCGATAATGCTCGATCATCTTGCTCAGGCGCGCCTCGGTCATATACGAGCGCAGATCCTTCACGGCGCTATCGAGTTCGCTGCGGAATGACTTGCTGCGCAACGCGCGGTTAAACAGCACGTTGCCCCAGTAGTTGCTCACGCCGCGCTCCCAGCTCGCATAATCCGAGAACCCCTTCAGGCTCAGCTCCAGCTTGCGCAGCATGCCGTCGTTATCCCAATCCAGGATGTACCAGACCTTGGAGTTAAGCGGGCTGTACAGATAGCAGTTACGGTTCTGCGTATCGCAATTGCCCGTCAAGATTTGAAACGCCATCCAATAGACCAGATTCTCGGTATCAAAGTAGGTGTCGAGCACATCGTCGATCTTTTGCGCATCGTCGTTGAGTGCATCGAGCATCTCGATTAACTTGGTATGGTCCGAATCGCCCTTAATCTCGAGCATGCCCTCAAACGCCGTCTGGTTATAGTCAGGGTCATCCGCCAGTTTGATGGTGTCTTCGAAGCGATGGAAATCGAAGCTGTTCACCTTATACAGGTCCCCGCTCTTATCCAGACCGTGGGCCTTGAGCGCCGTCTTGTTGAGCTGCTCCACCTGCGTAAACAGACCGTAGTCCTCAAAGGTATCGTTGGACTTTTCGGTCTGGTCGCACACCCATAAGTGCACAAACTGCGTGCGCAAGCCCATCATCTGGGGAATCCCACGGATGAGGTCATAGGCCATCTTGTTGCGAAAACGCATACCCTCGCCCATGTGCTTGTTAAGCGCAATCGCGCGCTGATGGCGCCAGGTACCCTTGCCCTTTTTGAGCTCTACCTTGTAATTCTTTTGCGAGTTCATGCTCGACGTCTGGCCGCGCACCTGCACGGTAGCATTGGGCGCTTCCTCGCCATAGCCGACCTCGCCGGCCACCGGGCCGTCTTCGTCACCCGCCTGCAGCAGGCCCATAACCTGATAGCGCGTCACGCCCATGTCGGCATAGTCGTAGACCGAGTACGTATTGATCTCGGCCCAGCTATGGTCGGTATTCTCGGAGCTGTTGCCGCGAGAGACCGTCAGGTACATGGTCACAATGCCCGAGTCGTCGTAGACCTCATACAGCTCATCCTTGTCGCGAAGATGCTTGGTCTTGCTAGACGCATCGGCCTTGTTAATCTTGTCCTGTTTTTTGACCTTTTTGGTCGAGGTTTCGTCCTGCGAAGAGCAGCCCGAAAGCAGCAATGCGCCGGCAGCCGCCTCAATCAAACGGCGACGCGATATCATCCTATCGGTCATCAGAACCTCCCCAATGGTTGCGATACACGCGGACCACCATGCGCTCAAACGCGCCATGCGGCTCGCCGTTTTGACAATCTTCCTCGTAGCGTTGCTCGGCACGGTCGAGCATGCGGCCCAGCTGTGTAAAGCGACCCATTTTGTCGGTCGCCACAATGGGCTGCTGGCTCAGGATACGATACGGCAAGTTGGCGGTATAGGTATCGAGCCGCCGCAGCGCCACGATAAAAAACACCGCCGCGCCCAACAAAAAGCCAAAGCCGTAAAACTGCTGCGGCAAAAGCAACGACACGGCGGTCGCCAGCCCAGCCACACCAGCAAACAGGCCCGAGGCCAGCACGGCCCCCTTGTAGTCGGTAAAGTACAGCAAGATCAGCAGGATCGTGTTGCCCACGGCATACAGGCCGTAGCCCACGCACAATGTACGGAAATACCCATGCATAAGGTTGTTAAAGCCCAGCGGCAGGGCCGAGAGCACTGTGGTCTCGAGCGAAATGACCGCTGCGGTCACAAACAGCTGCTTGAGCGCACAAAACCGCAGTTCTCGGTTGAGCGTGGCAAGCATTTCCTCCTCGGCCACCACAATGTCGCCCACCACGCCACCGTCATTGAACAGGCTGTAGTAGTCGCGGTAGCGCGGATAAAAGTTGACCTCGACCGAGACCACAAAGTTGACGGTCGTGACGAGTGTGGTCAAAAACGCAATGAGTGCCGGCACGTCATGGTAAGGAGCCCCGTAAAACAGGCCTTTGATCTGCACGCCAATAGGACCCGCCCAGATAATAACCAGGTGTGCGAAAAGCCCCAAGTTGGTAAACAGCCCCGTAAGCGCAAGCGGCATAAATTGGTCGAGCCAGCGCAAAAAACGCCAGGGACTCCGGTCACTCTGCGGAAAATACCGGTAAAGCAGCACCACGTCCCAGACGAGCATGACGCCGTAGCCCAGAGCAACTGATGCCAACAGGCCCTCGACCGGCGGCAGCCCCAGTGCCAGCGCGGCTAGGGCGCACAGGCACGCCACGCCAATGGCGGCCGCAAAGCTGCACAGGATGCCGCGGTAGTCTTTGATGGCCGTGAGATAGCTCATGCCGTTCCAGTTGACGATCATAATGTTGAACAGCCACAGGCATAGCAGCCCCTGCAGCAGCGTGGCGCCCGAGAACAGCAAAAAAACGCCGTAGAGCACCGTGCCCGCAACGAGCATGACAGCATTGGAGCCCCAAAACGAAGGCAGTATCTCATCCTCGCGCTCGGCAAACAACATATCAGCCAAAAAGCGCGTGACCGGCATGGAGAAAAAGCTCGTGAGCGTAAGCGAGGCCAGCAGTGTGTAGGTCACCATGCACACCAGCAGATCCTGGTTGGCACGGCCCACACCCCACAGACCGCACAGCACCAAAATACCCACCTGCAGCAGCACACCCAGCAGCATGGGGCCCGTGCATACGATGCCGGCGTAGCCGTAAGCGCGCATCGTGGCAAACAGGCCCTTGCGCCTAAACAGGCGCTTGAGCTCAAAACCAATTCCGGCCACCGGCTACTCCCCCTCTCTGGGCAGGTTAAACGCACACGCCGTCTCGTCGTACAGCGCGCGATAGTTGGCGAGCATCTGCTCGTGCAAAAAGTACGTGGCAACGCGACGCTGCCCGCGCTCCCCCATCTCAATGCGACGGGCGCGGCTCACGCACATGCGCTCCATGGCATCGGCCAAGCCCTTGCGATACATGGGCGGCGTCACAAAACCCGCCACGCCAAAGTCGTCGCCCGGGGCGCCTTCGAGCAGCTCGCGACAGCAGCCCACCTCGGTCGTCACGCAGGGACGGCGCGCTGCAAGCGACTCCAGCACGCTGAGCAGCTGGCCCTCGGAGATGCTCGTCAAAATGGTAAAGTCGAGCTTTTCCATGTACTCGACCACGTTGACGCGGCCGGTAAAGATCAGGTCGCGCACGCCCAGGGTATCGACCAGCGCGTGGCACTCAGCGCCGTACTCCTCGTCGTCCACGCCGCCCATAATGTGCAGGCGCACCTTGGGCAGGCGCTCGTGCAGCTCAAAGAACGCATAGATCATGGTCTTGACGTCCTTGATGGGCGCCAGGCGCACCACCGCGCCAATGTCCACCCAGCCGTCATCGGGCTTTAAGGGAATGTCCTTAAAGCGGTCGAACTGGATGCCGTTGGGGATGACCAGGCATTTGTCCGCATCGCAGCCCATATCGACCTGCGTCTTGCGGGCGTTATGGAACAAACTCGTCACGCGAAAGGCGCGGCGGTAGATCTCCTCCGAAAGCAGGTAGAAAAAGCGAATCCAGCGATCCTTAAACGACGGCACCACCCAGTCAGCGCGAATGATCTCTTCCTCGCGCTCGCGGGTATAGATGCCATGCTCGGTCAGCAGCACCGGCGCATGGTGAACGCTTGAGCCCAGGCAGGCGAGCAGGCCACCGTAGCCGGTCGAGATGGCATGGTACACATCGGCCACCGGCACCTCGCTGCCCAACAGGTAGAGCACGGGAAGCAACATGGAGCGCATGGTGTGGAATGCATCGGCAAAGGGCGTGTAGGGGTACTCGGCCAGGCACACGTCGCGGAAGATGTCCATAAACGTTCGGCTCTGCAAAAACGAGAGCGGATGCACGCGACGGCGCTGAAAGATATCGAACAGCACGTCCCAGTCCGGATTGGAGAGCGACACCAGGCGGCGTAGCGCCTCGCGCTCGCGGTCGTTAAAACTGGCTTCATGTTGCTCGCCCGAAAGCCGCAGAGCATCGTCCAGGAACACCTCGTGCACCTCGACCACGTTGCCGGGCAGCTCGTAGACAAACTTGCCGCGGTCGGCAGCATGCGCGCCGATCACCCACAGCACAAACTCGTGCTCGGGCATGGCCTGGATGTAGCCGTGCATCCAAGTGGACACGCCGCCGTGCACATAGGGGTAGCAACCCTCGAGTACCAAGCAGATTCTCATTTGTCGCCACCCTCCTTGCGCGCAATGGTCACCGTCTTATCCGTGGCTTTAACCAGGTACAGATCGCCCGTCAAATGCGTAATCTCGCCACCCGTGACTGCACCCGGCTCGCCGTTGTTGGCGCGGAACATAAGCCACGCCTCGTCGTGGAAATTGCCCAAGTTGAGCGTCCAGGCATCCGCACTTGTATCCACGCTCACCGTCACGGACGAAAAACGCTGGATAGCGCCCGAGCATTCCGAGCCGGTCTGGCGACGCAGGTCGGGAGCAGACTTGGTAAGCCAGTCCAGGTAGTCAATCAGGCCGCCCTTGTAAACCTCCCAGCCCTCCTTGGCGCCGCGATCGGGATCAAGCAGGTCGTCCGGATGCATAAAGTGCGTGCTCACGTAGTGCATGTTGAGTTCGGACACGGCAGCCAGGCGCATGTAGGAATCGTCGACCATGCCGCCCGAGACAATACGCGGCTGCTCCACAATGCCATCGCTCGCCACGCCAAACTCCTGCACGTACGGCAGGTCGGTGCCATCCTCAAAATACGTACTGGCGATGGTCTTAATGCGCGGAACGTCGGTGCCGATAAGCTTGCGCACGCGGGCCGAAAGGATATTTGACGGCGGCACGTAGACCGAGCCGTGCGCGTTAGGCAGCACCTCGTCCTGGAAAGCGATAAGCTCGTTGAGCGATGCGACAAGCGTTTCCTTGTTCTTCCACGTCTTGTAGTCGTACAACGTGCCGTAATCGGTGTCCCAGAGTGCCAGAGGCTGATGGTTGTAGCCGTGAAAGCCCAGCTCTCCGCCCATCTGCAACAGCATGCCGCCAAAGTAGCGGAACTGCGTGGTATCGGCCTGGCGCGCAGGCTCGGTCTGGTTGACCGCGTCCTCGTAGTTTTCGATCATCACGCCGGTATAGCGAATGCCGTATTTTTGCGCGAGCTTTTGCAGATCGGGCCACCAGACCTTGGTGTAAAAATCCGCAATGGAAAGGCCGTAGTCACGCTTAATATAAGTACCATCGCCCGAGGGAACGGGGCTAGGAAAGTCGTCCAAATAGAACACGGCGCTGTTGATGACCGGATAGGCCGTGGCATCACCCAGCAAGCTTATGGCCGAAGCATAGAACCCACGCATGACCTTGTCGTAGATGCCAATGTTGCACACCACGGTGTGACCACTGCCGCAATCGTTAGACCAAATGAGCGGCGTGCCCGCGTCACCGGTCTTTGCCCACACGTGCGCCGTTTCGCGCAATGAAACCGAAAGCGAAGAATCGAAGGGATCCGAGAACTCGTAGCGCTCTCCTCCGCCCAACATAAAGTCATCGCTCGGAACGATACTTTCGGCTGTCGCATAGTCATATCCGGCCGATTCGATACCAAGCTTGGAAGCAATAGCCTGCAGGTAGTTCGAGTTATCTGGAGTCATGCCCAGCATAAGCGAACCGCCGGCACTCACCCAACTCATAATGTCGGTCAGATGCGTACCCAGTCCGTCAAGCGAGGGCATAAGCACAATCACGCGATCGTAGGAGGTCAGCGAGGGAATGGCATCCGCGCCGTCCAGGGCAAGGTCCACGTTGCGGTGCGCGATCTTCATGTCGAGCAGGATCTGGTCGAACTGCTCCTTTACGTCCTCGACGCCAGCTTGATCGGAATCGGTAATGACCAGGCACGTGGGCTTTTGACCAAACATCGCCGAGGAGGCCGGCACCGCGTCGTTGGCGGCAAGCATCCCCAGCTTATGCTGGCCCGCACTGTACTGCACGCCGGCACGCTCCACCAGCAGCACGGCGGCCATGGCAATAAAGACCGCCCACACCACGAGCAGTCCCATCCAACGAAAGCGGCCTGCACGGTCGCGGATATGTTGCGCCACGCTCATCGGGCCTCCTCCCCGTCGCGCCAAAACGCCAACTTTTCGCGGTTGTCGGCGCTCAAATACACATGCTGCTTTTCGATCGCATCGATCACACGGTGGACCTCGTCACCGTCGTGGCGCATCACCGCCAGGCGCAGGCAAAGCATCCAAACCTCCTGCTCCTCGGGCACGTCGAGCACCAGCTGGTTGGTCACGGCCTGCGCCTCGTCGATCCGGCCGACATCGGCCAGCGCCGTCGCATATCGAACGCGCAGCTCAAAGGAGTCCTCGCGCTCGCGGCGGCGCGCAAGCAAGCGAGCATACTGCTGACGCTGAATCTGAGCCACGCGTCCCTCGGCCAAGCCCGAGTTCAAGTATTCACCAAGAAAATCGCAGTATTCATTGAGGTTTTGCGCGCTCGGGTCCGTCTTAAAGGCGCGCTCCAGCTGCTGTAGCTTAAGGTCGGACTCCTTGGAGATCTGCGCCACCGCTGTCGCGGCATAGTGCGCCACCTCAACGTCGTCGTTAAGCTTAGCCGCCTGCAGCTGCGCCAGGTACGCGTCGGGCTCCTCGGTGAGCATGGAGAGCATGAGGCGGCGCCGGTATGCCGGGTCGTTGACGATGAGCGCCTCCTCGAGCGGCACTACGCCCGCATCGTCCTCACCACTCGGCACCGGCATACTGCGATGCAGGTCGTCGTTGAAGCGCAGCGACTCCAGCGCAGACTCTTTCAGTCCCTCGCCAAACACCGCGCTGCGGACCGATAGCAGAACCACCATCAACGGGCCCCACAGCGGCATCAGCACTATCACAGGCAGCATGTGCCCGCGCACCGGCAGCAGGCCCAGCTTCATGAGCGTCCACAGCACCAGGCAAACCAGCGCATGAATCAGCAGCAAGACGGCAGCAACGACAAGCGAGATCAAGCGGCACCCCCCTCACCGTCACCGGTGTAAGAGATGTGCTGCAACAGCGCCACGATGTCCTCGCCGTCGACGGGCTCCACCGCAATCTGCTTTGCGCTCAGGCGCTCGCGGATAATGGGCAGATCGCACGCCTTTGCCTGACGCATAAGCAGGTAGAGCACGTCGCCGTCGACCAAGCCCGCCGCATCGTTCTCGCGGATAGCCGAACCAATCGCGCCCACCAGCTCGCCGACAGGCTCCATGCCCGGCACCACGCGCAGGAGCAAAAAGCTCCCCATCTTGCTATCTGCCAACGCCTGCTCCGCCGCGAGCTCTTGGCCAAAGGCCGCCTGCTTGAGCACGCAAGTGCCGTCAACGCAGCGCTTATCCTGCGCCACCGCCTCATAGTCAAAGGCGCGCCCCAGCGCGCTTTCGACCAAGCCGCACAAGATGCGGAACAGGTTTTGGTAATAGAGCGTCATTTGATTCTGAGCCGCACGTCGCACAGAGATCAACACGGCGGGTGCCCCGTCGCGCTCGATCGTGTATCCAAACATGGGCAGCCTCGGCGTCAGCTCGCGATTCACCCACAGGTTCGAACGACCCCCGCCGCCCAAAAGGGGCGCAAGCTGCTCAAGCGAAAACGAGCGCGTGGCGTCTTCGGCAATCGCGGGACTCGCCGCCACTAGACGTGCAAACGCCCCGCCCGAAACGTGGTAAATCGCCACCGAATCGTTTTCGAGAATCTCACTCATAAGCTCGCAGCACTTGCGGTAGATGTCGCGCGGATTAAGCACGTCGAGCTCTTGCGTCACGGCAAAGATCTTGCCAAAGCTATCGTGGCGCCCCACAATCTGGCGCTTGTATGTGCGCTTGTCCTCGATGGCATCGTGGTAGAGCTGCGTGAGGAACGTATTGCGATTACGCACGAGCTCGTTTCGGTTGCGCTCTACCTTAATGGCCTCGCTGTTGCGCAACTGCACATATCCGCACACTGCGCCCACCACAAAGTACGCGATAAACGGCAGCCAGTTGGAAGGCTCGTAGAACAGACCCTGGAAGGTATAGCCGTATTGGGTAAAGTAGCTCACGGCCAAGCCCACCGATGCCAACAGCGCCGCAACCAAGCCAAAGTCCAGGCCATACAGCGTACCAATGAGTACGACGTAGAGCAGGCGATAATCGAGCACGTTGAGCTGGGCAGATTGTGAGAACAGACGCTCCAGCACCTCGAACAGGACCCAGGCAACGCCCGTCTCCAAGCATTTAATAGGCAGCGTGCGCAGCTGGATACGGTCGATGGCGGCGCGCAAGGGATTGACCTTCTTTGCGCGGCCAGTATCCCAGCGAGCCTGAATAGTCGAGAGGTCGCGCAGCAAGTCGTAGCGCTGAAACCAGCCATAGCGAACGCGAACGACGTCGCTAGCGGGCAGGGCGTAGCCGGCAGAATCGCCATAGGTAACGGCAAGGCCGGGGAACAGCGCCTTGAGGGCCTCGCCCACCTCACCCGACGTGTGATGGAAGGTATCGGCAACGTCGAGCGTCTCAAAGGAGGCGTCCCAGCTGTCAAAGATGCGGCGTACCAGCACCGCGAGCTCCTCCGCACACAGCAGGGGAAACGCCGCATCCACCGCGCCCTGCAAAGCGACCGATCCGGTTAAGCACGCGTCGAACAGAGGCGCGAAAAACGGATCCTCCAGCGCAGCGGAGGCAGTGTAGAGGAAGGGCACGCGCAGGATCTTGGTTTGAACGCCCTCGCGAGCAGCGTAGTAGCGGCACAGGTCGTTGGCTGCGCGCGCGATAATGCCTTTGCCCGTTTGTTCTGCGGCATCGGTGGCATCCTCAGCGCCCGCGGGCCCGGCTACAAACAGCAGCTGAACCCGGCGCCCCATGCACGCACGAAAGACCGAGCGCAGCAGCTCGATATCGCCCACGGTATCAGTATGCGGGGTAAGGTAATTAGACAGGTAGACCACGCGGTCGAACTCGTGGTACCGTCAAGATTCTTTCGCAAATTGATCGAGGCGGCCTCGGC